>JAIEPM010000022.1 GCA_019748395.1 Candidatus Obscuribacterales bacterium | reverse complement strand
GGGAGAATCAGGCAAGATTGTCAGCTCTCGATACATGTGTCCATACAGATACAGGCGAGTTATTCCTTCTCCCGCAATCGCTTCAGCCACGTCCGAGGCGTTGAAGCCATTCTGAATTACAAGAGTGCTTCCGCTGAAGAGAGCCGGTAAAATTTGACTCGTCAAACAAAAGGGACGAAGAATCGGCAAAGCCACAAGTGAACTATCAGTGCTTTTGTAAGCGAGCCTGCTCACTAGATCGCAGCACAGTAAATCCAGAGTTTGATAGCTGTGCTCGGCAGTTTTCGGGATTCCGGTGCTTCCAGAAGTGCAAAGAAGCAGCGCGGCATCGTCGCCATCGATTAGAGGAGGCTCCTCGCCGTCGAGTACGCCGATCATCTTCGCGACACAAGAACTTAGAGTAGAATCCTCATCCACGATACAAACTTCAAATCCGTTTGCAGCAAGACTTTCCCTCTTCAAATTTCCAGGAAAGCTGCCCTTCCCGACCAGAAGAGCATTTTCAAATTGCTTCGCCAGACTTGAAATATCAACTTCAGGAACCAGAGGCACCACCATGGCTCCTGCAAAAAATCCGGCGAGCACGGCTTCAATTAACTGGATAGAGTTCGGGAATGAAAGCAAAAGCGGCCGCCCCTGCTTTGCAAGAATCCGAAAAGATTTTGCAAGCAGGTCGGCGTCGGAGATCAACTCTGCATAAGTGCGCGTCTGCTTACCGTGTCTCAGAGCGATTTGCTCCGGAAATCGGACGGCATTATTCCTGATTTCGCGAACGAAATTTATCTCAGACACAAGCTCTAGCCGGCCAAGCCTCGTTTTACAAGCAGAAGATGCACAATCTCACCGTTTTGCTTGACGATATTGAAACACTGATCTTCGAGATCGCCTTTGCTTATGTCAACCGGCGCCGGAGTTTCCACTCCCCACTTCTTAGCAATGCTGCGCAAGATCGCATTATTGTATGAATGCAGGAAGCGATTATTTTTAAGCGCCACCCCGGTTTCCAAATTCGGAGGGGCTGGAATTTCAGCACCAATCTTCTCGGCAAGCATTGTGTAATAAACCTGATTCAACAATGCTTGAACGCTGTTATCAGTGAGAGGCGTATAGTTCGGCAATTCAGGCTTGGTGATCTTCACGCCTTCTTTTGCCATCAATTTGTCAAAATCAGCCTGTCGCTTGTGCAACATGACATTGATTTCTTTAAGCTCTTCGAAATCCTTGCTGCTTATATGAACAGGCGGTACAACCAGCACTTTATCCTCAGCAGCTGTGGCAGAGTTTGAGCAGGACAAAAGTAGTAGACAAATAAAGGTGGAAACCTTGTTCATGCTTAGCTCCTCAATCTCTCGCTAATCTCGGCAAAGACTAAAAGCTATCAGGTAATTCAATTGCCCATCAAGACAAAAGCACTAATCTATATTGCTATATGATCCACTGCTGAATAGATTCACTCGGAAACGTGCATCATGATAATAGGGGCGGCGGCTGAGGCTTCCGGCTTTGCGAGTTGATTGGACTCAAGATTCTCAGCCTTGGGAATTGCTTGATTATTGCTTTGAGGTAACTCAAGCTTGGCGGGCGTGCTGAGAACTTCGCCTTTTACGTTCTCAGTTGCTCTTGCCCCTTCAATCTTTCTTGCAAGCTGTCGAATTGGTCTTGGTCTTGCCGGAGGCGGCGCTTTGACTTGCTCGGTTTCATCGTCGAGAAACCATTCGCTGTTGTCGCGAGCTTTCACACGGCGTACGACCTGGGCTTCCCGCCGCTTTGCTTCTTCTTCACGCTGCAAGGCTTCCGCTTCTTCACTCTCGCGAGCATTCTTCTCTGCTTCAGCAGCCGCTGCTGCTTCCGCTTCAGTCGGAGCCTCAGCATTTTGATTGTCTTGAGCGGGACTCTTTCTTCTTGGCAAATGCGGCCGAGGCATCTGGCTTACGAAAGCGGGGATCATGGGAATCGTAGAAAGCGCCATCGGAATCAGCACGGGAAGCAATCTCGCCCCAAGCCCAACCAAGACTTCCGCCTGAGCATTCGCAGCCGGAGCCTGCAAAAGCCCTCCCATCAGGCAAAGCAAAGCGAGCATTCGTTTTCTTTTATCCATAAATGCCGCCCGCTCCCAAAACCTGCTGAACTTACCGCAGTTTTCAAGAAGAGAACCGCGAACTTATTGCCGCATATTAAACGCTATTTCAGCCAAAAGAAAGTGACCGGCAGTTAATAGTATTCAAGAGAAGGCAGCGCTTTATCCGACGACCCAATCCCTTGCAGGCTCAGTTGACCGGCATCGTTGTAATCTGGAAATTTATTATAGGTGTCAGCGAGCGCTCATAACTCTTTACCGAGGCCAACAAATGACGAACATCATTTTTATCCTCTTCGGTATCAGGTTTGAGCTCAAGGGCTTGTTGCAAGGCGCGTGCGGCTGCCGCTAATTTCTTCGGATCGCCTTTGTCCTGCTTGTACTCGCTGTAAAGCGCCGCGCCGAGTGTATGCCAGAGCTTCCAGTCATCAGGGCGATAACTGACAGAGTGAATACTGCAAAGCTCCGCACTGAAATTGTCACCGAGATTGGAGCATGCAATCGCCAGATTGTGCCAGCATCTGCCGTATTGCGGATAGAGCTTCAGCGCTGCTTGATAGTTTTTGATCGCAGAAGCGAAATCACCATTGGCTAAATCTTGATTGCCTTGTTTGTACAAGGGCACAGCAGATCTGTAATCAGCTTCCGAACCCAAGCCGGAGAAGTCATCCGGGAGTGCGGGAAGTCCCTTGTTCGCAGTTTCGAAATCTTTCAATGCTTCCGTGTATTTACCAAGATGCATGTAGGCGATGCCTCGATCGCGCGCAGCTTCGGGATTGCCAGGCTTGTCTTTCAAGATGTCGTCGAAAATAGAGATGCAGTTTTTCAGATCTTCTTCAATTTGCATGCCGAGATTATAGGCTGGGTCCGGCATATCATCGGAATCTGTTGCCCGCTCTCCCTCATACATATTCACTGCCAGAAGATCATTTGCATCCCGAAATTTGATACCTTCACTGCAAGCTTTTAGAGCCTCGTCGTCTTTTCCAAGTTTGTAATAACTCCAGGCAAGTCCGATCATCGCCGGTCTATATTCAGGCTGCAAACGAATTGCCTGCAAATAATCGTCCACCGATTTCTGAAAATCGCCGCTTCGCTGATAAGCTTCCGCCCGCCAGTAATAGGCTTTATCAAGAGTGTTATCCGCGTTTATCGCCGACGTGCAGTCATCGATCGCATCGCTGTATTTTTTGAGACCTACATAAGCTGCCCCGCGCAGCAAGAATCCAACTCCTGACTTCGGGTTAAGCCCCAGAATCGTGTTGGCGTCAGCCAGAGCTTTGCCATAGTCTTTCATGCCAAGATAAGCTCGAGAGCGAAGCTCGTAACTGCCGAGGAATTTGGGATCCAAGTCGATTGCAGCATCAAGATTCTGCACCGCTTCCGGATACATTCCGTCTTCAAAATAAACCCGTCCACGCAGGACTCTTGTGGAAACGTTTTTCGGCTCGAGATTTAAGGACTGATTTAAATCATCAACAGCTTCTTTACGCAATCCGAGTCGACGAAGTATTTCGGCTCTGCGACTGTAGTTTGCAGCGCTGGGCTCCGATTGAATTTGCTGCGTATAAGTATGAACAGCCGGAGGCAACATTGTAGGAGACTGAATGAATGCCTGCCCGCAATAACTGGGCGTAATAGAAAACAAGAGCCCAAGAGATACCAGCTGGGGAATATACCGCTTGCTTTTGCTCATCACTGCCTCACTCTAAGAACCCGTGTAATTATAACCAACTATCCAGGAAGCGCGTGCTCTTTTCGCCGATCGTGCACATTCCACGTAAAGCAAAGAAGCGCTATTGAAAGCACGGCCGCGGCGATAATTGTCATAAAGCCTGCATTCCATCCGAAATGCTCAACAATCTTTCCAATCCCGAGCTCTGCTCCGGTGGCGCCAACATAACCGAAGAGCCCGGTGAGTCCGGCGGCGGTCCCAGCCGCTTTTTTTGGAACCAGATCAACTGCAGCGATGCCGATAAGCATTACTGGTCCATAAATCAAGAATCCAATTGCAATCAGTGAAATTGAATCCACAAGATAATTTCCTTTGGGATTCAGCCAGTAAAGCAGAATTGCACCGGTGACCAGAGCCATGAAAATTACCATGATCGGAGAACGTCGACCGTGAAACAATTTATCGCTTGCCCAGCCGGAGAAGAGCATTCCCGGTATTCCCGCAAGCTCATAAAGAAAAGACTGCCAGGCTGAATTCGTAATGGAATAGCCTTTGACTTCAGTCAAATAAGTCGGCGCCCAGTTGACCACGCCATAGCGGACGATATAAACAAGTACGTTTGCAGCCGCAAAAATCCAGAGGAATTTATTGTTCAAAACATACTTGAAAAGAATTTCAGTCCCGGAAAGCTCACGCTCACGATCGTCAACGGCAGTTGCAGGATAATCGTTTGTAAATTCCTCAATCGGCGGCAGCCCGACAGACTGCGGTGTGTCTCTCAAGAACAGAATCACACCGACGCCTGCAAGCAGCGACGCAATTGCCGGTACGAAGAAAGCACCCTTCCACGAGCCCGAAGACGTAATGGCATAACTTGCAATTACGGGGGCAAGCATGCCGCCGACGTTATGAGCCAAATTCCAGATTGCCATTTTCGTGCCGCGTTCTTTATCCGAGAACCAGTGCACGATAGTCCTTGCACAGGGAGGCCAGCCCATGCCCTGAAACCATCCATTCAGGAACCAGAAAACGATCATAAAAACCAGCCCGGGAAGGAAACCGAAAAGCAGATTTATGATTCCCGATGCGATCAGCCCTGTAGCAAGGAAGTAACGAGGATTGGAACGATCCGAAAAATTTCCGCTGACAAATTTGCTGATACCGTAAGCAACAGTGAGCGCAGCTGCAAGAAGTCCGACATCACCCTTGCTGAAGCCAAGCTGGCTGATTAAGTAAGGCTTGGCCACATTGATGTTTGTGCGAACAAGATAGTACCCTGCATAGCCGAAAAAGATCGTGAGCAGCATTTGCATTCGATACTGCTTGTATGCAGGTTCGATTTCCGCCTCGGGAAGACGCTCAACAAACGGAGCAGGCTTAAAAAGATGCAGAATACTTGTTTGAGCGCTCTTCAAATTTCGCCTTCCATTTTGTTTCTCGGCAACGAGCCTATAGTCTAACATCTGTTAAAGAAATAGCTTTACGCAAGATCTCATGACGACTTTTAGAGATCCGATTATTGCTATGCTATTAAGCGGCATGAAGAATTGAGCAAATAAAGGATCTTCCAAAGTGAACAGCAGATTTGGTCTAAGTGGAACTCGCGCTCTGATTACAGGCGGCAGTAAAGGAATCGGACTTGCAATCGCAGAGGAATTTTTGAGCTTCGGGGCTGAAGTCTGCATTGTTGCTCGAGGCGGCGAGGAGATACGACAACTCGTTTCACAATGGGAAACGAGCGGGCACAAAGCGCACGGCATCGCAGCGGATATGTCGTTGGAACAAGATCGAAAGAAGGTTCTTGAATTTGCCGCAGAGAAGATGGGCGGATTAGATGCTCTCATCAACAATGTCGGAACTAATAATCGAAAGAAAACCCTGGACTATTCGGACGAAGAATACGAGGCTCTGCTGGCAGTCAATCTCACATCAGTATTTTCAATGTGCCGTCTTGCTCATCCATACCTGTTGAAGAGCAAGCAGGGGAATATAGTAAACCTCGGTTCTATAGCAGGATTAATCGCAATACCGACAGGTGCACCATATGCGATGACAAAGGCGGCGCTTTCGCAGTTTACCCGCAACCTTGCTTGCGAATGGGCTGCCGACGGCATCAGAGTAAACTGCATAGCACCGGGATTCATCAGAACACCGCTTACAGCCCCCTTGCTGGAGAAAGCCGAGTTTATGGAGCGGGTCTTGCCGGAAATTGCATTGAACAGAGTCGGAGAGCCCAGCGAAATTTCCGGACTGGCAGCCTTTCTTTGCATGCCGACAGCGAATTATTTAACCGGTCAAACCATAGTTGTAGATGGCGGACTTACAATCAAGAAGCTTTAGACAGGAGCTTATTTTCCTTTGCTTTGCCCCAGAGCAGCAAGCGCATCGGACGCCTGTTTGTTTTGGGGCGAGACTTCCAGAACCTTTTGCAATACGCTGCGAGCTTCTTCAAGTCGTCCTGTATTGCTCAAGAACTTCGAGTAAGAGAGCCCTACAGATGCTTCCTGGTGGCTGGCTTTGAAAATATTCTGGTAGATCCCCTCGGCTTCTTTGTTTTTGTTTTGCCGTGCCAGCAGTTCGGCATTTCTGATATAAGCAGTCAAGAAGCCGGGAAAAGCTTTGATAGCTTTTTTCTGGTCTCGAATAGCCTCATCAAGAGTTGCATTTGTAGCCTGTTTATCCGAGGCAAGCGCCCATCCCAAACCAGAGAAGGCACTTGCTGCAGTGAGCGGATTCAAACAGCCAAGCGAATCATAGCCATTTGCAGCAATTGCCGCCTTAAACGGCTCAACCGAACCGGCGCTGTCTCCGGATTCAAGCTTTATATTAGCAAGCAACAAATGAGTTTCAGCTTTTTTGGGAGCCAATTCAACAGCTTTGTTTGCCTCAAGCAGAGCATTGGCGTAATCATTCTTCTTGGAATAAACAACAGCAAGCTTGGAATGAACCGCCACATTATCCGGCTTCAGTTCAATCGCTTTTTTGAAAGCAGCGATTCCGTCATCAAGTTTACCGGCAGCAAGATATGTGGTAGCGAGGTCACGATGGGCAGCGAAACTTGACGGCTTCAGCTTGCATGCTTCATTAAGCATGGAGATTGCCTCGTCAAATTTTTTCTGGTTAGCATAAATCATTCCAAGAATACGTCTAGCGCTGGATGATTTTGGATCTAATTTTATGGCAAGTTCTTCTTCTGAAATCGCCTCGTCGTATTTATCATCTTCGACCAGTGCTGCAAGCGCCGCACCTAATTGCAAGTGAGCCTCTGCACTGTTCGGGTTACTGCGAATCACTTGCCGCAAGAGCACCGACGCAGGCTTAGCCTTGCCGCTATCTATTAGCTTACCCGCCTGCTCAAGCTTCTTTGCAGAATCATCTGCGGAATAGGAAGCTTGATTAAGCAGAGTCAAAATGCAAGTCGCAATCAACGCCGCATATTTTTCAGTTCTTCCAAGCATTTTTTGACTCCTGCCTTTATTTAACGCCTAACAAAATTGCTTCACATTATTCTCGAAGATCAATGTAGATACCGAGAAGACTCAGACACGCACAAGTAACTTACCGAGGTTCTTTCCTTCAAACAAGCTGTTCAGAGCATCAGGTAATTGCTCAAATCCATCTACAATTGTTTCGGGGAAAACAATTTCTCCACGTTTCACCCAGGGCGCTACTATAGCCAGCATCTCGTCCATCCGATGAGTGTAATCTCTGGCTAGTATGCCCTGCACACGAGCACGCTGAAAGAGTAGGTGATGCAAGAATCGAGGACCCAACTCAGGGGCATCCAGCGCACCATCATACTGACTTATGGAACCACAAATCACAATGCGAGCGCGCAGCTTGATCTGCGGTATAACCGCATCTGTAATGCGCCCTCCGACATTATCGAAATAAACATCAACCCCAGCAGTTTGTTTCAATATCTCTTCGGATAAAGCAGCGGTAGTTGAGAATGCGCGGTAATCAATACTTCCATCAAGATGCAAGCTATCACGCAAATACTTACATTTATCAGGACCGCCGGCGATGCCGAAAACCCTGCAACCAGCCCGTTTAGCGAATTGAGCTACAAGCGAACCGACTGCACCACCTGCGCCTGACACAACCACAGTCTCACCCGGCTTCGGTTGTCCGACTTCCATTAATCCGAACCAGGCAGTGCGTCCGGGCATCCCGAGCACGCCCAGAGCAGTAGTCACCGGCGCAGCATTTGGGTCAATCTTTTGAATTTCGCTTTGATGACACTTCGCAAACAACTGCCAGCCGCTATAAGTAAGCACCCAATCGCCAGGAGCGACTTTGCTGCTGCGAGATTCAACTACTTGAGCAATGACGCCAGCACGCTGCACTATGTCCAGAGGGTGAGGTTCTTCCCAGCTATTGCGCTCAGCCTGCTGAATGCGCATGTAAGGATCCACACTGATATAGCGAGATTGAACAAGAACCTCATTGTCGGCTATATCCGGTGCCAATGAGTTTTCAGCAAGTTCATAATGTTCGTGAGAAACGCGCCCCACAGGTCTTTTCCGGTAAATCCATTGCTTATTGCGAAGCGCGGTTTCTTGCATAATTTCAACTCCGTGGCAAGCTGAGAGGCGCTTACAATAGCACAATTAGTCCATCTAATCTCAGATTCCAAGTTGATAAGGGCTTAGCGTAAAGACACAATTACAGCAGCTGAGATTTTGCTTCAGGAACTTCAGAAAGTCGGTCAATTTGTAGAAGATGCAAATCAGGGAAATTACCAGAGTCATAGTTTGGCGTGCATGATAGCATGCAATAATCGTGCTCCGAAAAATCGAGTTCAGAAGCTCTTATTCAACGAGTTAACTAATCCATTCTCTCAATTGCGGGTAAAAGAGGATGTTCAGCGGTCAAAAACGATTTGTCTCCCACCGGTTCTTCGTGGCTGCAGCCATAACAGCGCTGAGCGCCTGTTCAGCTGCTGCTGAAAAGGACACTAACGACATCGCACAAGCAGGGTCAATGCCGAATCAGCAGGCGCAGAGCAGCAGCAACAGCGGCGGCAACAATCCTGCCGAGAAAAAAACAGGAGACAAGAATCTAAAACAGGCAATCGATTTATATCGTTTGAAACAGATCAAAGAGGCGATTCCACTCTTCGAACTGGCCATCAAAGAATACGAACAAGAAAAACGAAATATCGAAGTTCAGCACAAGCTGGCATTGGCTAATCATGCGCTCGGTCATTGCCGGGATTATCTCTGGACGGGAGACCACGGCGAAGATTGCTTCCGAAGCGCCATGCAGTTATACGAAGGTAAGGGGCTGAACCCTCAACCGGGAGAAGGTCAAAAATCCATCAACTGGGCTATGATGATGTGCACCAATAACGATTGGGCAGAAGCGCTCTTTCGAAACAAGAAATATAAAGAAGCGGCTGACGCTTACAATATTTTCTTGGGCAAGCAGAGCGACGAGAATTCAATGGTTGCGATGTGCCCGATGTATAACGATTTGAATGGAACCTATTTGGGACAACCGACAAATCAACATCTAATAGAATCAAGCTTGAATGTTTTCAATAGCACCTCTGACAAAACGCTGCTGAAAACAGCACTTTCTACGATCGGCAACGCTGCTTTATTCAGCTCTCACGGCTTCTTCGAAAGTATAGACATGGTTCGCAGAGAGGCTGAGCATTGTGTGCAGTCAGGGAAAATGGAAGAAGCAAAAACACTTTTGCAAATTGACGAAGACGCTATTTTTGCCTATTTGACCAAACCCAGACACAACCTTGACAGCGAATACCAGAAAGCATACCCGGCATTGTTAAAACACATGAAAGCCGCCAGCGGAACAAGCAATCTCTTCTCCACGATAGAATCACCTTTATCCAAAGAAGCGGACAAGGCCGAATCGGCATACTGGAAGGGCGAATATGAAAA
>JAIEPM010000144.1 GCA_019748395.1 Candidatus Obscuribacterales bacterium | reverse complement strand
TTATCCGGCGTTTATTCCGGACTTGTTCTCAATGCTTTTGATACGCGCATCATCTCGGAAACCTTGCCCCAAACCAAAGATCTTTTTTTTAAACCCAGATTCGCTGCCGACGTTCTGGCGATTGCACAAAAAGTGAAAGAGCGCTCGGCACCGCTTGAGCGGCTATTTAACAGCAGGCAGACCTGGTATCGAACTTTGCCTGCGCGCGACTTCTTTATAGATCCTGAAACCCTTGTGGATCGGGAAAAATATAGTGACTTTAAGAAGAAATCGGTTATCGATAAAGCGAAAACCGTATTTGGTTCTTACAATGAAATTTTGGAGAACACCGAAAATTTTTACAAAGAAGAATTCGCTCTCCGAAACCATCAAACAATCTGGTTTCCTCCAGTATTTATGGTTTTTGCTATGGCGGCTCAGCTTATTCGTCCAGACTTTTTTGCAGAGTGGCAGGATGATATAGACTGCTTCGCTTTCCTGTCTCATGCTGCCTCCGGTTACTTTTTTACCGAAAATATTTGCTTCATTTGCGCCAAACCGATTGAGCTCTACACTAATGATGCCGGGCGCGTACACCGGAGCGACGGACCGGCTGCGGTCTTTGAGGATGCTTACAAAGTTTATGCATGGAAAGGTATCAATATCAAAGCCGAGCTGATTGAAAATAAAAATGCTGTTTCCGTGCTTCGGATCAAGCAATGCAAAAACGTCGAAACGCGACGAGTGATGATTGACATATACGGACAGGCTCGGTTTCTGCAGGACGCAGGCGCCAACTTGATTCATGTCGATGAATGCGGGAGTCTGTACAAGATTCAATTACCGGGTGATGAGCCTCTGGTGATGGTGAAGGTTGTTAATTCCACAGCAGAAGCTGACGGAAGCTTCAAAGAATATTTTCTGGCAGTGCCGCCCAACATTAGCAGAGCCCGTGAAGCCGTGGCCTGGACTTTCAATATGCCGGAATCCGAATACGCTCCGCATACTCAAACTTGAGCATCTCGTTCCGGTCGACAAATTGTCGATGCCAAGCGGCTCGACAAGCGATAGAATACAATCTATTGCAAGGCGGGAACCCATGTTGCCATTTCATATTCGGACCTTAATCATCTCGGCATTGATTCTATCGGCGTTGCCGACTGCTTTTGCAGCCCAAACTTCAAGCACTCCTTCAACCGTCGATGCTCCAACGGCAAAGTCTTTTCCGGAGAGCGAAGTCGAGCGCCTCACGGCCACGGGGCTTGGTAAGTTCTCTCAAGGGGACTTTCAGGGTGCTGTCAGCGAGTTCACTAATGCCATCAAAATCAATCCCAAGCGTGGCGGACTTTATTTGCAGCGTGGTCTTGCTCAATTGGAACAGGAAAATTTTTCGGCAGCTCTCGGCGATCTCGATACAGCTTATGAGCTTGATAAAGGCAATCGGCTTGCTGTGCTGGTTTGTCGTGGTCGGGCTTATTTAGGCTTGAAAAAATACGATGCGGCAATGGCTGATTTGAATACGGCAATCGCAGAAGATCCCAAATTCGTACTGGCCTTCATCAGCCGAGCCGATGCCAATTTAGCTCAGGCAAAGGATGATGAGGCTTTGAGCGATCTCGAGCAAGCCTTGAGTCTAGATCCAAAGCAACCCAAAGCTTATTTATTGCGTGCGCGTTATTACAAGCGTAAAAACAAGAACGAGCTGGCTCTCAAAGATTTCAATACTGCTGTTTCTCTGGACAGCAGTTTCCTAGATCGAGAATATGGGACTCCATCGCAGGCAGAAGTTGAATTGAGAGATCATTTCGCTAAGTCGCTTAAGTTGGGCAAGAAAAAAGAGCTTTCTGCACAGCTTATTGAAAGAGGCATGGCTGCCGAAAGAAGCGGTGAATATCTGGAAGCGATTCGCGAATTTACCGACGCCATAAGTGACACCCCGGACAGTCTTGAGGCTTACAAATGGCGCGCTTCGGTTTATATGCATATGTCCTATTTTGACCGCGCAATCATTGACTTGAACCATGCGATCGAGATTACACCCAAAGACGCTAATCTATACGCATTGCGCGCCAAGGCTCATCTGGAAACAGGACAGGGTGAAAAAGCAATTGCCGATTACAGCAAAGCCATTGAGTTATCGAACAAGCCCCTGGCCAGCTTGTTTGAGGCGCGAGGACTGGTTTATTCCAGGCTTGGCAAATCATCGGAAGCAATTATTGATTTCGGCAAGTCGATAGAACTTGATCCGTCTGCGTCCACAGCCTATGCCGATCGCGGCTTGGAATACATTGTTCATAAGCGCTATCAAGATGCAATTGCCGATTTCAGCAATTCCATAGAGCGTGGGCAGGATCTGGCAGTATGCTTCAAGTTCCGTGGTCAAAGTAAGAACTATATCGGCGATAAAAAAGGCGCCGTTGCCGATTTGGAAAAAGCAGCACAACTATACAAAAATCAGAATGATCTTTTCGGCTCTAGGCAGGTCGAAAAGATGATCGTTGAACTAAAAAAGAGCATTTAACTCAGCTTTTGAGTTTTCCGGCAAACTGAGCGAATAATTCGCCGACTGTGCGAACGTCTTTCAGATCTTCCTGAGTTAAACGTGCGCCGTAGTCTTCCTGAAGTTCCACCACCAGATCAACAAGCGCAAATGAATCTCGCACCAGGTCAGTCAAGACTGCTTCATTTGCAACCTTTTCTCTGGGAATCTTCAAAAACGCGGCTATTTTGCCATTGAATTCTGAACTTTCAAGCATCAATTAATTCCCGACTGATTAACTCGGGCCATTGTACCGCGAGCCTGCTGTCGTTGAAGCTCTCTAAGTTTTTATGTCAAGCAGCTTCTTGGCTTAGCAGGATTTTTCTAGGCAAGTGCGCTGCCGTTTTGTTTCTTGAAGTTTTCGACCACACCCTTAACTGTAGAGACATAACCTCTTTCATTGTTGCCGTCGCTTGAAGGTGCATAAACGCTGATAACTTGCGAAAGCGTTTCCATTCCCCGCTTTTGCACGTAGGCTTCATCGATGAGTCTGGCCCAGTCACGGGCACCTTCCGCCCAGCTGCCGTAGCTGCGAAATGTGCCGTCAGTGCCTCCGGACTCCGGTGCCACGCCTTTGATATTGCCCATACTATGATTCTCGTGACCGCGACCATATCTGCCGCAAGTAGATTCTTGAAGGAAAAAGCCCACTGCCACTGCCGGGTCGATTCCTCTTTGAGTGCAAGCATCATATAGGGCTTGCGAGAAGCCTTGTTCTCTGGCGGCTGGGGAGCCCATTTTTTCCAGGAAGGTCTGAATCTGTTCGGGGTTACAGGAGGGCGGTCCTTTGATGTTGAGGTCGCCTTCTATCGGTTTGGGAATTGCTGAGCGATCGATTGGTCCGTTCGGCTCAAAGTTTCCTGGTCTGAAGCCGCCGCTCGGAGCATTTCCAATGTTGCGTCCGCCAATGTCATAGCCGCCGCCCGGTGATTGAGGCGGCAAGTCCGGCTGAGCTTGAGGTGCACGTTCGGGAGCTTGTTTGGGCTGGAAGCTGCTGCCCAGGTTTTGCGCGGCAGCCAGTTCGCCTTTCAAAAATCCAGGTATGTCTTTGCCGGGGTTGGCTTTCTGCCAGTAAGCAATTTTCTGGTTAACCACTGCCGTTTGCAGCTCGACTGCCGCTTTTTTGGCTGATTCCAGGTTGGCATTTTCTACCTGAATAGTTACCGAGCCGTCCGCTGAAGGTGACGGTTTTGCCGGGTTTCTGGTCAGGGTGCCGTCGCTGCCCAGGATGTAATCCGGAACCTGACCGGCGCCTTGAACCGTGAAATTGACTGCATGCCCCTGCTCGACCATCTGGCTCACTTGCGACCAGCCTGCTTCACTTATCGCCGCCGGGCGGGCAAATGCGCTGGCGTCGGTTTCAGGCGCCAGAATTTTGCCGACAGTAGAGTTGAAATAGTCCGCGTGAAAAGCCGATGACGCGTCTGAGGACGCGTGCGAAGGCGCAGAAAATGATTCGAATGAATGTCCAGCCACTGACAACCAGCCTCGAAGTATAAGTCGCAATATGAGTTGTTCGTTTGCGTTAAATAAGAATAAGGCTGCGCGAGGGCTATGTCCATGGGAGTATTCCCACGGCAACTGATTTCAGGCTCAGGGACTGCCTTTTGCTCTTCAATCCTGATTTTTAGTTTCCGGAGCCAGCATGCCCAGGTCGCGCACTCGCTCTTCGTGCTCGCTCATCGTTCTTTTATAAACTTCCTGGTCGGCTTCCCAGAATCTTTTGACGGTCTGCTCTATGTATTCCTTACCGTATTCCGGCTGCATGCGCAGCAGTGCGTCGTGCACCCAGCTCAAATGCCAGTGCTCGTCATCCATAATTTTGCCGAGCGTGGCGCTTATCTCCGGGTTCAGGTCTGGAACGCGGCTGTGCAAAGCGTACTGCCGAATTACTCGTTTTTCGAAAACATGAGTCAGCGCCAGAATTTCCATCACATTTGCAGGCATGCCCGCCACAGACAAATACTGGTCTTGATACGCATCTGCAAGTTTCAGTGCATTGCCTCCCAGCTTGCTGATGCAGTCGGTCCAGAGCCAGGCATGCTGCGCTTCATCAGCGAAATGCTTGCTCATATCATGCTGCACCGGTCCCGGTCTCAATGACTTGCAAAGCCTTCCGAAAAAAAGTGCGCCGCTTATTTCCGAAGTGCGATAAAAGCTGAGCAGCCATTCCTCGTTTTCTTTCAGATTCTTTGGCATGATCAAGAGCCTCCCTCTGCGATTGCAAGTGTCAGCCAGTATTGCCCCGTGAATTTGCTGCTGTAGCTGAAAGTTTCCGGTCTTGAAAGGCTCCGGGCTCTGCCGTAATGAGCAGCTGCATCTTCGAGTCTGTAATTCAGAAGTGTTTTTTCACTATTTAATAGATCGGATTTAAATAACGCTTCCTTCACGGTCCAGAGTCTGAGCAACTCAAGCTGCGCATCCTCAGTGTTTCGTCCATAAAGAAATTGCTGTTCTTCCGGATGCAAATAAAAACGAGTGGCGCCTTCTTTGACAGGCCTAGGAGCCTCCAGATCTATGCCTGCCCCCCACGAGCGCTCGAGAATCAAAAGAGCCACTGCCAGCTGATTATTGTGGCTTAAAGACAAAGCTTTGTTGGGCAGACTTAGCATGCAGGTGTCTATTTGATTCATTGGCGGATGGAATATTTCAGCGCCGGATTTGGATAGCGTTGAGGCCGGCAATAAACAAATGGACGATAGCAAGTCGGCAGCGTAGTGATTTTTGCTGTTCGTTTTTAGTACTTGCTTTAAGGCTGCTCTGCCGCGAAGCCAGGAGCTGCGCCTGTTTTCGTGCTTCATTTGCAATAGCTTCAGGCGCTCGTTTTCACTTAGCTCAAAATCTTGCAACTCTTGTTCGGCAAAACTTATCGCGAGGTCCTTTTTAAGAGTCCGGCGAAAATAATCATGAAGCTCATTTTGCATCTTGCAATTTGCGCCCCCATTTTGAATCGGCTAAGTAGCGGGACGTGCTTTCAATGAGTCTTAGAGGGTCCGGAGCTTTGTAATCCGGCATGATGCGGCGCAAGTTTTCGTTGCAGAAGTCTTTGTTTGCAAATAGCTGTTTAGCAAAGGGCGCAACACTGGATACGGATTGAGCCAGGACTCCGCCGGACATGCTGCCGAGCCCCTGATTCAAAAGTTCAAATGACTCTGCATCAGACCAGAGTGGCTTCAGTACTCGACGCAACTTAAAGTCTGGATATTTCTCAAAAGCGGCAAAGACCGTATCCAGCAGTTCTTCAAGATTCGCGCTTTCGTTTTGCCGGTGGCAGAGATGATAAATTTGATTCTTATCCTTTGATTCGAAAATGCGCATGATTGCATCGAGTACAAAATTGCCGGTTACAAAATAAACTGCTGTATTTTTCTCTCCCGGGAAAAGTGAGAGAAGCCCATAATATAAAAGCTTGAGAGTGTTATGGAATGCGTTTTGCTGTGTGACTGCACCTGATTCGTCATCAGCAATAAGCGTTGCAATGCGAATTAGATTTGCCGGAATTTCCGCATATTCATCAAAAAGAACCTCCTCTGCTTCCCATTTTGAGCGCTCATAATGATTTGAAAATTGAGGCGCTTTTTCGAGCCTTGTTTCCTTAAGCAGACCGGTTCTAAGTCCGCTTGCATAAACAGTGCTCAAAAACTGAACTGCTTCGAGCTTTGGGCAGCGACGCGCAAAACTCAGGACTTTGCGCGCCCCTTCTATATTTACTTCGTTTGCCAGATCCGCTTCTACATTAAAGCGAGTCACAGCTGCCGAATGTATGATCTGGACAATTCTTGAAGCGTCCAGATCTTCAAAAGGCGCTTTTGATTTCAATTCGCCGCCGAGCACCGAGAAACGGCCGCTTTCTTCAAATTCTTGAAAGCTCGTGCTGAGACTTCGACTTTTATCGGAAAGCTCTTGCTTAGTTGCCGCGTGTAAATAAAGCTTGACGCTGTAATTGCTGCTTGAGAGAATTCTCCCGGCCAGCCTCTGTCCAAGGTAGCCATTGCCTCCTGTAATTAGAACTGCGGGTGCTGAATTAGGCATAGACCCTCAGGAAAGCACAAAGTTGTAGGGACTGCGCCAATAAAGTCCCTGAGTGTAATTGGCGTGTGAACCTTTGTCGCCTACGCTTTTTACTTGCATGGATTCCCTTATTTCCGGCGGCTCGAGATGCTTGGCAAACATGATTGCCTCTTCGATATTGTCTGCGACAACATCATAGGTTACTCGAAACTTGGGTGGCGTTTTGCCCTGCTCCAGCGGGAAATACCAGTTGCCTTCCACTTCTATATGAAACCAGCGGGATTCCGCTGACTTTCGACCGATTAGTTCACGCACCAGCCATAATGCCGTGGGTTCGGAACGCTCCCATTCAAGCGATTTCCAGGCGCTCTCAAATGCCCCTTGCTTGTTGCCGCTGCCCAGGTAAATGGCCCGTCCAAGCTCTGCATAAACTTGCGCCAGATCTTTCATGTCTTCGTCGCCGAGTTCATCAAGTGCCATAATCTCGCTAATCAAGCGGTTTGAAAGCTCAGCGGCTTCTTCATGCCGCTCCAAGCTATTCAGCAGCGAAACTTTAAGCGTATCGACTTTTACTTGAATAGCGGGCGAATTGATTTGGATGGCGATTGAGAGGGCTTGTTCCGGGTTGCCTGAGTGCCTGAGCATCACAGACATGTTGTAGCAAATTGAGGCGCTGTTGGAGCCGGGGCAGGCAAGCGCCGTTACATAAGCAGTCTCGGCGTTCTCATAATCTTCTGCTTTGGAATATATATTGCCCATCAGCTCCCAGAGCGGGAATGCTTCCGGCACAGCCATTACACCCTTGCGCAAAACATCAAGAGCATCTTCAAGACGATCCTGCTTCTCCAGAGCCAGTGCCATAATTTCAAAGCCGCGAGCGTGCTTGGCTTGGAGCAAATAGCCGGATAACTCAAGTGCGCGGCCCAGATCTTCATCGTCCAGCGCGGCATAGGCTTCTCTGATTAGTTCTTCCGGATCGGGAGAGGCGCTCATCTTAAATTCTCCATTTATTTGAATCTAAGCCTCTCTCATTGAGAATCATGTAAATCCATCGCTCTAAGCCAAACGCTACACAAGCTGAATAGGCAGGCGTGTCATTATGCGACAGTGAAAATGTTTCGCCGAAAAAATTGCGATGGAAATTTAGCGAGCCTATTGAAAGTTTGCCGTCATAAATCATTTCCTTCTTTACCGGTTCGAGCTTCTGCAAAAGGTATTTAGGATTGGCGGACGGATTGAAAAATGGATCAGTGGCAAATTCAAAGTTGACTGGAAACTCCATTTCTTTGAAATAAACTGCAAGCGCTGCTTCAAATTCGGCCAGATAATTTTGGACTTCTTCAAGACTGCCGATACATACGAACTCGCGCATGGAAAATGCCCATTGTCTTTGCAGCGGCAAGTATTGTTTTTCGCGTCGATAACAAACACAGCGCGTTGTAAAAAATTTGCAGCTTGTGAATTTACTACCTTCCAGTTCGTCATAAAAGTGGTAACAGGCTGCCGGAGTGAGAACCTCTTTGACTGCCTGCACTTTGCCCAATTGCAGGCTGCCGTCCTCTCTCAGAGGAGCACCAGCAAATTCCAACAAATTATCTTTTTCTTCATCAAGCGTCACCGGTATCGTCAGTAAATGCGGAAATGACTTGAAATAATCCAGCTTTGCCATTTGACTTGCGCTGATAAATGGCGGAAAAAAATATTCTTCCGGCTTGTATTTTTTTGCGAAGTCCTGAAATCTTGCATCAAGTTTGCGAAAGAGCTCGAGCAGTGAGCCTGAAAGCGAGGCTTGTCCCATTTTGTGCCAGTGCAGCTCGGCTAGAGAAAGCAAATCAATTTCGGATTTGCTAGGCATTGCTCTCTCCTTTGTAAAAGTTGTGGCAGATACTGTCAATGTTCTTAAAAACGCCGGGCTTCAATTGCTCGACATCCAGAGCTTCTTCACTCAGTTTCTCCAGTTCCAGAATCAAATCCATTAGCTGCAATGAGCTGATAATGCGTTGTTCTATTATGGCAGTGTCGTCTTTGAGATCTTCTGCTTTGATTTTGCCGTTTTTATTTACTATCCATTTGCGCAATTCAGATCGGAATTCAGCTTCGCTTTTCATAACTGTATTTCCTCCCCGATTAAATTGCGCTCTCTAAGGTACTTGATCAGCGAAGCCGAGACCTGCTGTCTGAGAGCTATGCGGTCCTGACTCTTCCAGGCTCTTTCCATCAATTCATAGGGAGAATTGAGCCCGGCGTCTTTATAAACGTCCGGATTGTAATATTCTTTCCAGGTTGCGACTAAGTAATTACCCAGATACTCTCTGAGTCTTTCAATAGTTTCACTGCACCATTCTTTCGAGTACTTTTCATAAAGGTGCTCTGTAATTTGTCTGCCGAATACAAGATGGCGCGCTTCGTCAAGATGGTGGATTCTGTTGATTTTGCGACTTGTGTTTTCCAGCCGCTCATCGGCAGCCATGCGCAAGTTGTAGACATCTACTATTTCCTCGAAAATCATGACTTTGGCAAAGAATAGAAAATCTTCTTCTCCAGCTTCATAATCTCGTGGAATCTGCAGTTTTTTGTCGCGGTAGATTTTACCGGCATAACGATTGCAGAAACCGCCGAAATAGATCATATGTTTGTTTTCTTCGTCCAGAAAGTGGTGAAGATAATCAGCGTAATCTTTTAGCTCTCGAGAGTAGAGCCGCCTGGCCAAGCCTTCAACTAAAGGTTTTTCGCCGTGAATATTGAGACTGAAAAAATTTACGGCTTCAAAAAAACTCAGCTGTTTCTTTTGGCTTTCGGACAGTGATTCATATTCAGGGCTGCCGTAAATGGAAATCAGCTCTTCTGAAAAGAACCATTGTTCGCGATCTAGCTGCTCGGGCCAGTCCAGGTATTCGTAAGGATTCTGATAGCTTTTGCAAGAAGCCGCAGACAGTTTCTTGCTGGTCTCCTCAAGCTTGCTCATATACAAGACTCCAGAATCATACACTGCCAGTTCATGCCGTAACCGGCCATAACAAGCATGACGAATTCACCGTATTCCACCGCTCCGCCTTTGCTGAGGAGATCAAGAT
>JAIEPM010000202.1 GCA_019748395.1 Candidatus Obscuribacterales bacterium | reverse complement strand
TATTGAAGCACTCAAAGAAGATCCGCTCAAGAAACTGGAATTTCCTGAAGATCTGGACAAGCTGGAAAGATATGTTCTTCTGCGAGCCCTGGAAACCGGTCTTGTTTCCAAAACCGGCTTCAGCAAAATGGTAGAAATGCGAGCCCGCTACAAAACAATCGGCTCGGCTTTGATTTACGGCGGTATCTGCCAGTGGGAATCATTGCTTGGCTATTGCCTGGACACCAGACCGCCATCGAGACTGGACCCGCCTTCATTGCGCACCCTGATTGAAAGAAGAGAGTGGGAGCTCACCGGAGAAATACTGGTTTCGCTTGGAAAAATAAATCGCACTCAACTTGAGTATTCGCTGAAAATCAAACGTGACGGCAATCAAGCTCTAGGCCAGATTCTTACTGCCATGGGCGCATGCAAGCAAGAAGACGTAGATCGTTGCCTCAAAATTCAGCAAGAAGTCAAAATGCCGCCGGGCGGCGAGGTTGCTCTAATCGGCAAACTCCTGGTCAATCAGGGAATACTCTCCGAAGAAGATCTGGAAGATGCATTGCGAAACCAGCGTATTGCCAGACAGCCTCTGGCTAAGATTCTGGTTTCAATGGGAGCCTGTGCGCAACGAGACATAGACAGCTTCGCCAAAGTTTCAGGCATTTCTTTTCAATCAGAAATAGATGACGTCAGCCTTGGGAATTATCTTCTCAAAACAGACTCAATCACAAAAATCCACCTTGAAGAAGCTTTGCGCATTCAGCAAAGAGGACGTCAGGTTCTAGGTGAAATGCTCGTATCCATGGGACTTTGCTCAGCTCAAGACATAGAAAATGTAATTCAATTCCAACGCGAAGTGAGAGAAACTCATCGCTCCGGCGTAGAAAAGCTGGGCTCGATTTTAATTCATGCAGGCAAAGTGCCGCCGCCAAAAGTCGAGGAGGCTGTAAAACTTCAAACCATGGGCCGGCAACCATTTGGAGCCATTCTCGTTGCAATGGGCTATTGCAGCGCCGACGACGTCATGATCGCGCTTGAAATTCAACAAAAGTGGCGGGGCAGAGACAGAGCGCCGGGAGATCGACTTGGCGAAATACTCGTAAAACAAGGATTGATTAGCGAAGAAGAACTCGAAGATCCTCTTCTGGAACATATGCGGGAAGAAAAACCGCTTGGTCGTATTTTGATCGACCGGAATCTCTGCAGCCCGGAGCAAATAATAGACGCTTTGATAGACCGCGATCACAAGCGACAATATGAATTCCTCGAATTCGTCAGATCCTGCACTGGTCAGGGCGAAGGAGCTGAGCCTCCCGGGAAAAGTCAGCCTGAAACTGAAAAAAGCGAAGGCAAGAAATCATCAATTGTTGATCGTCTTTCAACCTGGTTCTCTCGTCCTAAAAGCAAACCCTGAGCCCATAAAAATAGAATTGAATTTCAAGAGATGAATCAGATCGGCAGAGCGCGCCTGCAAGAGCTAGGCATAAAAATCGGTTACTTGCCATGTGGCAAGCAGAACAGCATTTGCGATGTTTCGCAAGAGCTGCTCTTGGGCCACGAAAGCATTATCAAAGGCGAAGGCAAACTTAGTGTCGGAGAAGGTCCGGTCAGAACAGGCGTGACTGTGCTCCGGCCTCATCGAGGCGACCTCTGGCAGGACAGACCCAGCGCCGCATTTTTCTCTCTAAACGGCTGCGGAGTTGTAACAGGTTCCGACTGGATCAATGAATGCGGCGCGCTTGAAGGTCCCATTGCCCTGACCAACAGCCATTCAGTAGGTTGTGTCAGCAAGGCTCTCACAAAAATAATGCATGAAAGTTATCCAAACATCGGCAATCTCGATGATTGCTATCTGCCTGTAATCGGCGAATGCGACGACAGCCCGCTCAATGACATAAACGGCTTTCATGTTCAAGAAGAACATGTTCGAAAAGCTTTCAATAACGCCTCCAACAACGAAAGTGCCGAAGGAGCAGTAGGAGCCGGAACAGGCATGAGCTGCTACGGTTTCAAAGGCGGCATCGGAACTTCATCACGCCTGATTGAACTCGAAAATAAAAAATACACGGTCGGCGCTCTGGTAAATACAAATCATGGTCAAACCCATCAGCTCATGATCAACGGCATTCCCGTGGGCCGTGTTCTAGCTGCCGAAAAGGAAGCAGTTAAGAACAAAGAAGGTTCAATAGTAATGATACTGGCTACCGACGCAGCAATGAATCAGCGGCAGCTGGAACGACTTTGCAAAAGAGCCTGCATGGGTCTGGCAAGAACGGGCTCGAGCGCCGGAAACGGCAGCGGCGATTTCGTAATCGCATTTTCACTGGGCAGAAGAGTTCCGCGGCAAGCCAAATCGGCTTTTATAGAGCTTCCTGAAATTCACAACGATTATATAAATCCGTTTTTCGAAGCAGCAGCAGAAGCCACGGAAGAAGCCATTCTAAACAGCATTTTTGTAGCAGACACAGTGATTGGTCGCGATAATTTCAAAAGCCCCGGTCTGCCAGTTGCACGTTGCCTTGAGATTCTAAAAGGCTATGCGGCAATTCAGGAACTCAGGGTATAAGCAATCTTTTACCCTTTGCTTTTGGCTTAAGTCTCCTGATTGCTGCATCACACTCGGCCTGCATGGAAGGAGCTTTACCGGGAGCGGCCAGATCAGGTGCAGTTTTTTTTACATATTCAAATGCAAAAATCGCATCGTCATAAAACTGATCCGCCTCCGCATTATCGGCAAAGCCTTTAACTGCAGACAGCTTCTTTTCCAAACTTGGATCATAAATTGCCCTGGCTGTCTTTTTCAGTTCCAATATTCCGCGTTCTGCATGACCACGATTTCTCTCGATTCTGTAAATCAAAAAACTGGCATCGACAGAATAGCCATACAATCCACGCGGACCGCATTTGTCAATCTGATTGAGAACCTCAGCAGCAGCCGAAAGCGACTCATCATATTTTGCGGACTGATATGCATCGAAAGCATATTGATAGCAAAACGCCGCAAAGCTCAAATCTCCGTCACCCTTTAGATGCGCGAGAGCCTCCTTTCGATTGCGTCTATAAATCTCAAGCGCCCGCTCCGGCATAGCGCGAACTTGGTAGCTGCTAGCCCAGGCGGCAAGCGCCTTTAAGCGACCATCTGCCGTAAAATTTGAATAGCTGTTTACAGACTTTTCAAATTCCCGATCTGCAGCCGCATAATTTTTCATAGCAGAGTAATTCTCAGCCAGCTCTTCATGACAGCGCGACACGAAGTCATCATCAATCTCCTCGCCGCTGACTCCACAGCGACTCATTAACTCGCGACACTTGTTTATAGCTTGAGAATAATCGCCTGCTTTACGAAATTCTTCTACTTTTGATAGTCCGTGATTATCATGACTTATGCGCAGATATTCGCGTTTCTTGAGCAAAATTTCTTGAGCATCCCTGCCCGATCTGACTTTCTGCCACGAGCTCATAGCAAGAGCCAAAATCGCCAGAGCAGAACAAAGCAGCAAGATAAGCAGCAAAAACACTTTGCTGCGCCATGAACTTTTTCGTCTCATGCGCGTTTTATCGCACAATGCCTGCCTCAAGCAGTCCCTAAACTCCTGCATGCTCTGCGGTCTATCCTCAGGCTTTTTTGACATTGCCCTAATAATTTCGTCAAAAAGAGCCCTCGGAATCTTTAGTGAATTGCTGATTTCGACATGCTGAGGCACTGTCGCTTTCATATGCTCATACATAGTTTCCATAGGACTTCCGCCTGAGTATGGGGGCTTGCCTACTATTGATTCATACATTACACAGGCAAGTGAATAAATATCGCTGCGCTGGTCTATTTTGCCGCTTGCGCACTGCTCCGGGCTCATATATAGCGGGCTGCCCCTGAACCCTTGGGTTGCGCGAATTTCGGCTTCCATTTCATTGAGAAGTCTGGAAATTCCGAAATCAAGTATCTTCGGCTGAATCTGAGCCGGGACGCCTGCATCCATCAAATTACCAGGCTTAAGATCGCAGTGAACAATCCCATTTTCATGCGCATAAAGCAGCGCATCAAGAACAGGGAAGAACCATTCTTCAAAGCTCTCAATATCAAGACAAGACTCTTTAAGCCTCGCCTCAAGGGTTTTACCCTCCAGCAATTCCATTACCAGAAAAGGATATTCTTCTTTCCATAAACCAAAAGCCAGAACCTTCACAATGTTAGGATGCTCAAGCGCAGAACAAGCCCTCGATTCATGGAGAAAGTCGATATAAGCTTTGTCTGAACCAGTGATCTTATTTTTGAGAATTTTGACTGCGACCCGCCTCTGAAGCAAAATGTCCTGCGCCAGATAAACCTTCGACATAGCGCCCTCGGCGATTTCGCCAAGAAGCTCATATCTACTGCCGACCAGAGCTTCAGGAGTTCTTGGCGCCGAAGTTTCAGCATTTTGATTTTCCGGATTGCTCATAAAACCACACGCAGAACCCTCTTTCTTTATTCCCTCCGGAAAAAAGAAAAGCTGCACGATTACTCGCGCAGCCTTTCTGTCGTTCTTAAGAGCTCAGGCTTTAGCGGCTGTCGGAATCAGGTCCAGGCTTTCTTTATTTTCGACCGAGGATAGATCTCCTGGATCTTCGCCCAGATATTTGCGTCTGATTGTCCCACGCACAATTTTACCGGAGCGAGTTTTCGGCAATGCAGCCACAAAGTGCACAGCCTCAGGCTTCAACGGGTGGCCCAGTTTGTGACCGATCAGCTCTTTCAACTCTTTTGCCAGTTCAGAACTTGCAGTCTTACCGGGCAGAAGCACCACAAAACATACAAGTCCTTCGCCTTTAACTGCGTGCGGCACGCCGATAGCCGCAGCCTCTGCCACGGCACTGTGTTCTACGAGAACCGACTCTACTTCACCGGGACCGAGACGTTTTCCGGCAATCTTAATCGTATCGTCCGAACGTCCAAAAAGAAACCAGAAGCCATCTTCATCAACTTTTGCCCAATCGCCGTGATACCAGATTTCCGGAAAGCGGCTGAAATAAGTGTCGATATAACGCTGAGAATCGCCCAGAAAGCCTTTCGTCATCGAAGGAGACGGTTTTCTACAAATGAGATGACCGATACCGTCGCGAATACTATTTCCTTCCTCATCCACAACATCAACATCCATTCCCAAGCCCGGACCACCAAGCGTGCAAGGCTTGAGAGGCATGTTGGGCAGGGGTTGAATCAAACAGCCAATCAATTCCGTGCCGCCTGAAATGTTGATAATCGGACAGCGCGCTTTGCCGACTTTATTGAAAAACCACATATAGCTGTCCAGATCCCAGGGTTCTCCGGTGGAGCCCATCAAGCGCAAGCTGTCCATCTGATATTTTTCGACCCATTCGTCACCGGCGGCTCTGAGCACGCGAATCGCTGTCGGACTGATGCCGAGGGTGTTTACTTTGTGCTTTTCCACCATTTTCCAAACACGGTCTGCTTGAGGGAAGTTCGGGGCACCTTCGGCAATCACCATGGTTCCACCCCAGAAAGTAACACCGATCATTTCCCAGGGTCCCATCATCCAGCCAATATCGGTAAACCAGAAGAAAACATCATCTTTTTGGACATCAAAAGCAAAACCCAGTTCACGAGCAATAGAAGCAAGTGCTCCGGCATGCGTATGAACAGTGCCTTTCGGCTTGCCGGTCGTACCTGAAGTGTAAAGATACATAGATGGATGCTCAGCATCCAGAACCGCTGTTTCTATATCGGGATCAGCCTTATCCACAACTTCGCTCCAGCGTAAATCGCGTCCTTCCTGCCAGTTTTCGGACATGCCGTATCGATCAAGAACAATCACATGCTTAAGACCGGGCAGAGCAGCAGCAGCTTCGTCGGCATCAGGTTTAACGGCAATTTTTTTGCCGCGACGCATGCCACCATCGGCAGTGAAGAGCACCTTAGCACCGGCGTCAGCCATGCGTGCTTGCAGGGCCTGCCCTCCAAAACCGCTGAACACCGGGACAGCGACAGCCCCAATTTTCAAACAGCCGAAAAGAACTGCCACCACTTCCGGCACCATCGGCATATAAATTCCCACTGTATCACCGGCGTTGACTCCAAGTTTCTTCAATGCCGAAGCCACTTGTGAGCTTTTCTTTGAAAGCTGTCCATAAGTCCAAACTGTCGGCTCGCCGTCTTCCGATTCCCAGATAATTGCCTTATGCTCAGCGCCGACTTTCGGTCGATTGGCATGCTCCTTGCCTTTGCCGTCTAGATGATAGTCAAGACAGTTAGCAACAATATTCATTTTGCCGCCCACAAACCACTTTGTCCAGGCAAAGCCTTTTGAGCTGTCCATCAGAGTTTCGTAAGGCTTCTGCCAGTCCAGTCCGCAATAATCCAGAGCGGCCGTCCAGAACCAATCGGTGTCCTGAGCGGACTTTTTAACCAGCTCTTTCACATCACCGATCTTCTGCTTGTTCATGAAGTCCGTGATTCGGCATTTCAAATAATCGCCAGTGGGACGCCAGATAACATCGCTAATAGTTGTGCTCATTATAAAAATCCAGGGTTTGGGGGCATCTGCAACAGCTATGCATTTTACCCCTCTAATGAACACGAACGGAGATCCTGACGCTTCTCTAATACGAGGGAAAACCGCTTGGGAAGCGGCGAAAGTCAAGAAATGCCGCTATCCGCAGATAACGGCTAAGCGAGCTCGGCGAATCAAGAAGCAAAAAGCCCATGATATTGCTTTCAGACGAGAGTCCCAGCACTTGAGGACCAGCAAGACAATCGGCTAGTTTGCCTCTAATTACAATTTCCCGCGAGTCACAGGAAGCACAAACAAGGCTCCATAAAGAGAAAGAGCAAATATTCTTTGCGCGTTTGGCGTTTCTGGTTGATTCGCTCTATAGCCACCGAGTTTCGGCCGGCTGATTTCTTTGAACATTTTTCCCCAGGCAAAATCATGAGAACCACATTCTCACAGAGAAATGCAGCCCCACTCGGCGACTTCTCTGTGCTCAACAAATTCCTGCGCATGCCGGACGGTGTCAAACTGGCTGCAAGCTTCTTCATTCCCAGAGGCAAAAAGGGCAAGAAATATCCGGTCTTACTGGAATATCTCCCATATCGCAAAGACGACACCTTCCGACTTTCCGATTACCCCTGCTTCGCTTACTTCGCCCAGAGAGGTTTCATCGCAGTCAAAGTCGACATCCGCGGCACCGGAGCCTCCCAGGGCTGCGTGCCCGACCGCGAGTATTCCGATATCGAGCTTCAAGACTGCGAAGAGATCATCAAACAGCTGGCCGCCTTGCCCCAGAGCAACGGCAATGTCGGCATGTTCGGTGTTTCCTGGAGCGGCTTCAATTCGTTGATGATGGCACAGCGGCAGGTTCCGGCATTGAAAGCCGTTCATGCAGTTCACGCTTCCGACGATCTTTATCACGACGATCTTCACTACATCGACGGCAATCTGCATCTCGACCCCTACCATCTCTTCATCAACCATGAGTTAGCGTTGCCCAGAACGCCCGATTACAAACTCGACAAGGCTTACTTTCATGAACGATTCATGCAAAAGCCCTGGATTTTCAAATACCTGAATCAGCAGCTCGACGGAAATTTCTGGCAGTCAAAGTCTCTCAGGCAAGATCCCTCTCGCATCAAAATCCCGGTCTATCTGATCGGCGGACTGCTTGACGGTTACCGCAGCGCCACAGTCCGCATGCACAAAGAGCTGAAGGTGCCTGTTCGGACTGACATCGGACCATGGAATCACTCTTGCCCGGACGAAGGGGGTCCCGGACCCAACTACGAATGGCAGGACGAACTGATCTCCTGGTTCAGCCGCTATCTCTTCGGCCGGGAGAAGATCTCCAGAGCAAAGGAAAAGGAGTTTCTGGCTTTCGTTCGTCACGGGCACGCTCCGAATGCAGAGCTCGAAGAAACTCCAGGCTACTGGCGCCGCGACAGTTTTCCCTGCAAAGGAAGCAAAAACCTGGACCTGAGCTTGCAGCAAGCAGGACCTGCAAAAGGAAAGTTCCTGAGCTTGAGCAGCAAAAGCCCGGTCTTGAAATACAAGTCCGCAAGCGGCATGGCAGCCGGTTACTGGTGGGGCGAGCCCACAGGCGACATGAGCGAAGACGACAAAAACTCCCTTTGCTTTGACAGCCAGGCACTGAAAAAACCGCTTCAAATTCTGGGTTTCCCGAAAGTCAAGCTCAAAGTAAGCGCCGGCTCAAAGAAAGCGAAATGGACCCTGCGCCTGGAAGACGTCGCCCCGGACGGCAGCGTCAGCCTTGTGACTGGAGCACTGGTCAACCCGTCGCAAAGACTTAGCCGCAAACAACCGAGCTTGCCTCCGGCTGACAGAGCGTACGAGATCGAAGCCGACTTGCAATTTACGAGCTGGACTTTCAAAGCAGGTCATAAAATTCGGCTGGCAGTGGCGAACGCACAGTTCCCGATTTGCTGGCCAAGCCCGGAAACAATGAGCTCGAGCGTCCATTTCGACAACAAATGCTCGATCCTGAGACTGCCGAAAGTTCCGCTCAATAAGCGCAAGGCAGGCAAATTGCCTCAACCCAAAGAGAAACCTGCATTTCCGGACGGCGAAGCACTGAGCTTCAACTTCCGCAACGGTTCTGAGACGATGAGCTGCCGGCGCGAGGACAGCAGCAAAAAGAGCAAGTCTTACCTGCTCAAGTCGCGCTCGGCTTATAGAATCAAAAGGCGACGCTTTTACAACGAATCCAGCAACGAATGGAGCAGCTGCGAAAGCGCCCCGGCCAACGCCGAATACGTCGGCATGGCAAGCACAAAGATTGTCACAGCTAAGCGCAAGCTTAAGCTGAGCACAAAAATTCTGTTGCGCTCGGACCAGGATTTCTTCCATCTGAGCGTCAGCCGCAGCCTGAGCGAAAACGGCAAAGTGCTGAAAAGACGGCTTTTCAAGGAAAGTATTCGCCGTCAGTTTCAGTAATCCGGCAAAAATGTGTCTTCAGAAGACCGTAGGCGCAAAAGCTTGCGGTCTTCTGGAGCACTTTTTGTCATTTTCAGGACAAACGGCACAAAGCTGAAACTGGCCTAAGCTACGCGAATCGTATAAGCGCCCGGGCATGGGAGTAACCGCAGCCCAGGACGGCTACGCCCCAGGCCGGTACTTGATCGGGGCAGGCCGACGAGCCTAGGGTCGAATTATCTACACGCATCTTTCGAACTCTCAGGAAAACGCAGCCTCAAGGCAAAATCCCGAACAAATCTCTGGAATTTTCCGAAAGCCCTGCTTTTCCCTGAGCGCTCGTCTGAGCACTCGACGAAACGATGGTTCGTTTCGTTCTCACGCTTTTTTCAAACTAGCTCGAAAGGAGCACTCCCATGTCGAAGAATCGCACTCACACCGTCACCCCCAAGAAAGCCGACAACAATGTCATCCGGATCAGCAAGGAGTTCTTGCTGAAATCGGAACGTGCCGCTCGTCGGGAAGTCGCCATCGAAACCGGCACCTACCGGCAAAGCGGCTCGGGAACGCACGGCGGCACCAACCGCCAGAACAACCGCCGCGACCGTAAGCAAGCCAAACAGGCCTGCCGCCGCGGCTACGACGACTAGCCCGCGTCTCCACACGGGCTTCTAG
>JAIEPM010000181.1 GCA_019748395.1 Candidatus Obscuribacterales bacterium | reverse complement strand
CCGATATAGAGAAACTTGTTGATACCTCGGACGAATGGATCACAACTAGAACCGGGATTCGCAAAAGACATGTAGTTCAGGGTGATGAAACAGCCGCTTCCCTGGCTTCCAATGCTGCTCTTGATGCGCTTGGCTTTGCAGATCTGGATCCGGCTGAAATCGACCTGATTATTGTTGCAACCTCCACTCCGGATAACCTTTATCCGTCAACGGCCTGTCTTGTGCAGGCTCATGTCGGCGCAGTCAAAGCTGCGGCTTTTGATGTTGAAGCCGCTTGCACGGGCATTGTTTATGCTCTTACAATCGCTCAGCAATTCATAGCCACAGGCATGTACAAGACCGTGCTGATTTGCGGAGTCGACATACATTCTCGTTTTTTGAACTGGGAAGATCGCAATACCTGCATTCTTTTCGGCGATGGTGCCGGTGCTTTCATTTTGCAAGCTTGCGAAGAGAATGAGCTTCTGGCAACGCATCTGAAAGCTGACGGCGGCGGTGCTCACTTGTTGCATATTCCGAATTACGGCACTATGTATCCGCATAAAGGTATTGAGCGACCGCAAGCAATGCATCGGTTTTTGCAAATGAACGGCCGCGCTATTTACGAGTTTGCGGTTAAAGAAGTACCTGAAATAGTGCGACTTTGCTGTAAAAAAGCCGGTATAGAAGTCAAAGACCTCGACTTTTTCGTGCCGCATCAAGCCAATCATCGTATTATCAAAGCCGCAGCCGAGCGCCTCGGTTTATCCGGCAATCAAATAGTCAGCAACGTTGCCGATTACGGCAATACATCGGCGGCCTCAATTCCGCTTGCTTTTACTGATGCCGTGCGCCGCGGCCATGTGAAAGCACCGGCGACGATGGCGCTTGTAGGTTTTGGTGGTGGTTTAACCTGGGGTGCCACCATTCTTAAATGGACTGCTTTAGATAAACGTAGAGCAGGACAGGAATCTGCGGACCTTGCTAGCACAGACAACTTAACAGGAATAGGCTCATGAAAAAAATTGCTTGTTTGTTTCCGGGACAGGGCTCTCAGTCGGTCGGCATGGGCAAAGATCTTTTTGATAAAAACCCTGTAGCCAGACAATGTTTTGAAGAGATAGATCAAATTGCCGGTCGCAGCCTTTCAAAGCTTTCTTTTGAAGGACCGGAAGATGAATTGAAGCGAACTGTAAACACTCAGCCGACTATTTTGGCAGTATCGCTTGCTGCCTGGAAGGCTTATGAAGCTGCCTCTGGACCCAAGCCGCAGTTTCTTGCCGGACATAGCCTTGGTGAGTTTACGGCTCTGACCGCTGCTTCGGCTTTGCCGCTGCAAGCTTGCGTTCGTCTAGTAGACAAACGTGCTCATCTGATGGAAGTCTGCCCGGCCGGTGCCATGTCTGCTGTAATCGGTATGAGCGCAGAGACCCTTGAGCAATGTTGCCGTGATGCTCAAGCCGAACTTGCCGACTCAGTAGTGATAGTGGCAAATTTCAACACCCGAGAACAACTGGTTATTTCAGGAAGTCCGGAAGCAGTTAGTCTGGCCGGGACCAAGGCCAAAGCTGCCGGTGCGAAAGTGATTCAACTTCCTGTGGGCGGCGCATTTCACTCTCCGCTGATGAGCAGTGCAGCTGCTGAATTTGCTCAAGAACTGGAAAAGGTAAGCTTTGCGGCTGCCGAAATTCCGGTTTTGCAAAACTATGATGCTCTTCCGGCAACTGCGGCTTCTGAGATTCAAGCTAAACTCTCAAAGCAGATGCCCAGTGCCGTGCGCTGGTGCAAAAGCATCGAAAAAATGCTTGAGCTTGGTGTTGATACATTCATTGAAATCGGTCCCGGCAAGGCCCTTGCCGGTATGGTCAAGAAAATTGAACGCTCTGCAAAAGTATTCAATATATACGATCAGGAATCTCTGGAAAAAACGCTTGCCGACTTGAAGGAAACCGCTGCTGTTTAGTTTTAAGCTGGAGCTCGTTCTGTGCTCAAGTCAGGTAAAAGCAAAGTCTCGTTCATAATAGCGTCGCTTATTTTTCTTGCACTGAATGCGATGCCGGTCTTTTCCGATCCGGCATATGATGATTATGTTCGCGCTCAACGTTATATTGCTAATGGTCAAATGGAAAGCGCACTTTCAGTGCTCACGCGTGCCATAAATGCCGAGCCGAAATATTTGAATGCTTATATCGCCAGAGGATTTGTCTACAGCAGGCTTGGCAAAACCGAGCGCGCACTGGCCGAGTATGACAAGGTTCTGTCAATTGCAGCAAATAATGCGGTAGCTCTAAGTAATAAGGGCTTTTGTTTGTATGAACTGGGCCGCCTCGAAGAAGCACTTGCTGTGTTGAACAAAGCCGAAAGTTTAGATCCGGAGCGTGCAGAAATCCTTGTGAATCGTGGCCAGGTCTATTTGATACTCGGGCAATTTCAAAAAGCTGTAGATGATTGCAGCAGAGCCATCGCCATTGAGGACAGCGATGCAGACGGCTATATTACTCGAGCCGATGCGCTTGTGAAGCTGGAGAAGAAAAAGGAAGCTCTAAAAGACTACAGTAAAGCAATTTCACTTCATCCGGACCCGGTGCATATGTTTCACAAAGAAGGAGAAGCTTTTTACCGGCGGGCGATGCTTTACAGCTCGATGGGCAAAAAAGCTGCAGCCGCCAGAGATCTGGATACTTGCGAAAGTCTTGGATACAAGCCGAATTAAGCGATCTCTTTACAAGTTCTTAATCAAGTTCTGCAATCATATCTACTATGAATGCCTTACCCCCCCTGCAAGTCGTCTTTTCTTTAATCGCATTTTCGGCGATTTGTGGAATGGCAGTGTTTGTAAACGGCAGGTCCGGAACTGCTTCTTCAAAGGCAGGAACTTCCGCTGAAAATTCAGGAAGCTCTGCAGCTAAAATCGGCGCTGCTCAGCAATATATGCAGTGTGCCTTAGATCAAGCGGCGCAGGCTGAAAGCGCTGCCAGCCGGGCTTGCATCGGCAGTCGAGAGCTGAGGCTGGCTGCGGCTTATCAGGCGCAATGCTTTGCCGACGGTGCTCGCAACTGGGCCGACCGAGCAAACGGCATCAGCTATGGTGCCGGTCCATTGGCTCAAGACGCCGCCGCTCGGGCGCGTGACGCGGCTTATCGGGCGCAGGGGGCTGCTGACCGTGCTCGATATTTTGCTGAAACTGCCCGCGGCTGATTACATAACTTTACTCATATCTTCCTCTCTCTGAGGGAACTCCGGCGCTTGAAGGAACTAATTCAGTCTTTGCTGTACGGCAAAGCAAGCGGAGCTGATGAAATAATGCGACAATTAGAGGGTGTACTAGTTTTGTGCCCTTGTTCTCAACTTTTCGATGAGAGCTCTGGTCGAAAGGTTGAAATCATGAATAACAAGCTTTTTGTAGGCAATCTTGCTTTTGCTGTGAAAGATAACGATTTGCAAGAATTATTTGCCGATTTTGGAGATGTCGCGTCTTGTAATATTGCCACAGACCGCGAAACCGGTCGCTCCAGAGGTTTTGGTTTTGTGGAGATGGCATCTCAGGAAGCTGCAGAAGCAGCAATTAAAGGACTTAATGGTAAAGAACTGAGCGGCAGGCAGATTTCTGTGTCGATTTCTCAGCCCAAGAAGAAACCCTCTTTTAGATAGTCTTTAGAGAAGCGAGTTGTATCTCCGTTCTTTTCTTTTTTGACTAAGCTTTCTGAGGTGAACGAATGAGTATTATTTCCTGGGGGCGAACTAATCGCTATGATTTTTCGGCTTGCGGCGGACTCGATAGTTGGGTGCCAGAAGTAAGATCCGGTGTATTTGCGATTACGTACAGGCGCGATCCGGTAAACAAGCCGAAAGCGCACACCGTATTTTTCTTTGGTGAATGTGAAAATCTCCCGGCCGACATTTCCAGAATCAAGAGCAATCTGATTCAGCGCTGGCAGGAAATGGGCGGCACACCCGACGATCTCTACGTCTTTGTTCATCCAATGAATGATTCGACAAAGTTGCAGAGGGCGAAAGTTCAGCAAAATCTGGTTCTTCAATATCAACCGGAAGCCAACATCGCCGACTAGTTCCATTTTTTTTTCATTGACTGAGGTTACATGCTCGAATTTTCGCTCTGGTTCATCGTTTTCTATGTCTGGCACGTTCTTGGTGTTACGGTGGGCTATCATCGCTTGCTGGCACATCGCAGCTTTCGCTGTCCTAAGATAATTGAATATTTCTTCGTTTTGGGCGGCTATTTGGCTTTTGAAAGTTCACCAATCTGGTGGGCAACACTTCACCGTGCGCATCATCGTTATACAGACTCGGAAAAAGATCCGCACAGCCCTCGCTTCGGAAATGCCAGAGCTTATATGGGCTGGATCTTCGGTGCCAAATATCCGGATTATCTCGACCCGAAACTGCAAGCACCGGATCTTATAAACGACCCTTTTTATCGTTTGCTTGAAAGAAATAACAACTGGCATACATCACATTTGACCAACACTTTTATTGGTTTTGGTGCGCGCTTGATTGTCTGGATGCTCTTCGGTTGGAAAATCGCCCTTGCCAGTGTGCTTGCCGGTTTGCTTGTGCAGCAAGTTCCTTTTCTTGTGAATGTAGTTTGCCACAAACCAAAATTGGGTTATCGCAACTTTCGTGGCGGCGACGACAGTGTCAATGTCTGGTGGCTTGTCTTTATCACGATGGGAGACAACTGGCACAACAATCATCATGCTTATCCGGGCTGTGCCCGCGCCGGATTCAAATGGTATGAACTGGATATTTCTTATTTGACCGTCAAAACCTTGAATCTCCTGGGTCTTGCTACGCATCTGAACGAACGTTATTCAATGGAGGCAGTTGCTGTCCCAGTTGAAGAAGTTGCGCCGCTTGCCTGATATAGGCAGGAAATGGCGATTCACTCGTTCATGAGCTGTTTATATTCTTGATTCTCTTCTTCGAGATTTTTGATAGCTTGCGGCATGACCGAGCCTGCTTCTTTCATTTCAGATTCTGCTGCCGGGCTTTGCATTGCAGAGTTGAGCGTGTTCATTCCAAGCGTGGAGCTCAATGTTCCTAATATAGAAGTGCTTTGCTGACTGTTTGATTGACTGTGCAATAGCTTGCTTTCAATTGCGGGTTTTGTGAATTGTTGGCTCCTGTTGCCGAAGGCGCTGCAGGCACCGGCAATGCTGCCAAGCAATTGTGCGACTCCGGGCAAATGGCTGAGCTGTCCTGAGAGGCTGTTTAAATCGCCCATTAGATTGTTAGTGCTGAATTGAGAAGCGTTGTTGCTGCTTACTTGATTCAAGTCTTTTCTAACTGACTGTGCTCCAAGTTGATCTGCAATACCTTCAATGCTTTGTCTAGCGTTTGGTCCGAGATCGCCCTCGACGTTTTTGAGAGCGGCTGACTCGTTCTTGATAAGAGAATTAAGGCTTTGTGAGTCCTGAGCTTGAACTGCTGCTGTTGCTAGATATGAAAAAGCAATTGCTGCAGCCGAAACCTTGAAAGCACTTTTCATTTGATTCTCCTGCGCCTGAGCCGGCTGTGATTAGCCGCATCAAGAAAAGAATGCCCGCTTTTTGCAGTATTGAAACTTCCGTATCCTCTTTTATTTAGAGTCCTGTGCTCAGTTGCTGTAAAGTGCCGAAATCCGGCGACGGTCGTTGAAAGAGGGTTCGCTCAGATCCGTGCTGCGTTCTTGCCAGAACATTATGTCGTCGGGATTCTTGCTGTGTTCGAGTCCAAGAGCGTGCCCGATTTCATGAAGTGCTGTTGTGAAAAATTTATCTCGAGGAATTGCGTATCCGTCTTTGCCGACAAGACCGAGATAAACTGTTGCCTGCCTGCCTCCTGCTTCCCAGCTTGTAAGACCGGCGGCGCAATTCTCGGATAAGATTCCATCGCCCTGATGTGAATAACCGATTAGTATTTGTGCTTCTTTTCTATCACTCACCGTTGTAAATGAAACGCGACCATTGCTTGCCGAGACCCAGGCTTTAAGTGCTTCTTCGCATAGCTCTCTGGGACGTTTTGCGCCGCTGCCGTCAGGTCGCAAAAGAAGCTGTTCGGGCGTAGTGTTGTCTACAAGAAAAACTTTGAGCGGCATCGACGCACGATTTTTCCAGCACTTCAACTGCTCGCTGTCCGTTGAGTTTGCAAAGTCGGTGGCGTTTGCTTCTTTTAGTGCTCTCTCGAGGCTCTGTATGTGTTTCTTATATTCCGGCGTACTTTCATTTTCGGGAAAGCGGTTGGTGAAATCTTTAAGAGCGTCAAGCTGATGAGTCATGTCTCCGCACTCCGCATAGACTCCAATCAAAAGCTCGTAAGTTGAAGCTTCCGGCTTTAGATCAATGGCTCTTTTGGCCGGAGCAATTGCGTTATTCGGTTTTTTTAATTGCACATAAACCGAGGCCAGCATCATTTGAAGCCTGTATTCCGTAGAGTCTATCGATACCAGTGTTTTCAAATAACGCAAGCAATTCTCATAGTCCTTGGCTTTGTAAAGGGTCGCCACCAGGAACTTCAGGAGCTCCGGGTCTTTGCTGCCGCTGTCTGCTTCAGCCATAAGTTCGGCAACCGTGAGTCGACCGTTTCTGAAATTCGTCGCCACCTCCGAGCCATCGTATTCAGCTTCGGCTTTAGGAATTGGAATTGCTTTCTTTGGAAGCGCTGGAATCTTAGGCGCTTCTGTCTTTGCAACAGTTGCCTGCCGAGCTGCTGCAATTTTCTTCGTCAACTCTGCCACTTTCTTATTTTCCTCTGCTGCCATGAGATTCTCACCCAGTTGCTGCAAAAGTTTTGCATGGGCGCTCAGAGCGTCGAGATATCGTTGACTTTCAGCTCCGCTTTCTCGCATTGCGACTTCCATCATTTGCTTTGAGAGCGGCTCTGCTTTTTTGAAATCTTTCATCTCGTTGTAAAGCTTAAACTGCTCAGAAGCAACAAGATGGCTTTTCTCCGGACTGCGAAGATTTGCAGCTATTTGAGCTGCTTCTAAAATACGGCTTTCCGCCTCAGTGTAATTTTTTTGAACTCTTAGTTGCTGCGACTGAGAAAGTAATTTTTGAAGCTGATCTTTTGCGGCATCGCCAAAAAGTATGGAGAGCTGTTTGCCGGTTTCCGATTTATTGTCGGTCCGGACCTTAAGCTTCAGGAGTAAATTTGAAACACGCTCGTATTCTTCTTTATCCTGGCTCTTTTTCAGCAGTACAAGATAAGTTTCTAGGCAAGATATTTCTTCTGGAATTGCTTCTTCAAAGCTCAAAACTTTCTCATTGCAAAGATCTTTCAAAAGCTCTCCGGCTTCATTGGTTTTACCCTCGAGCAGAAGAACTTTTGCCAGTTGCTCCGCCGTTATGAAAAATCGCGCGTCCTTCGCTCCGGTATCTTTTAGGAGCCGGTATGCTGCGCGCCAGGATGCTTCTGAGTTCTGAATTTGTCCATTCTTCAGCTGATCCTCTGCCACTTGTTTCCAGGACGACCATGATTGGGCCTCAACTCTTTGAGACAATCCGCAGGCAAAAAGCAGGCTGAAAAAGATGGGTCCGAACTTTTTCATTCGATTCGAAATTTGGTTCTTCCGACTTTGATCACGTTGCCAGGTGCAAGTTTGCGCGGAGCTGAAACAATTTGATCGTCCACACTTGTGCCGTTGCTGCTGTTGAGATCTTCAATCCACCATCCGCCTTCTGCCCAGTAAATTCTGGCATGTTGATTGGATACAAACTCGTCGCTGTCCAGAATGAGCATATTGGAAGGTCCCCTGCCTACTGTGACGGAAGGTCCATCCAGCAAAAAGCGCTCGAGAGTGCTCAGATTCACCAGGACCGGCAAGCGGTTAGCGTTTGGAGGTGTTTGCGTCATGAATTCTTAACCGAGATATGGGGTCATAGAAATATTACTCGATCTCCTCACGTTACCCCCACGTTGCTTGGCTAGAATGAACTCTGGAGTGATTAATTTGGAAAGAGAATTACTGATTTATCCAAGGGCTGTTTTTGACGAAACCGAGTCTCTATGCGCGCTTGAGGACTTTTCTCAGGAAGACTGTCCTGACTTTGTCGCTTGAATCGCCAGGGTTTTTGGCTTTGACATTTGGTAAAGTAGTAGAAGGCTCTCAAGGGGGGACTTGTGCGTATTCGTAGGGCTTTGATTCGGGCGTCTTCAACTGGAAAAATTTTGACATCCCTGCTGCTTCTGATCGGGCCCGCCCTGCCGACGCTGCAGCCCCTTCCGGTCAGAGCTGAAACAAGCGGCAATCCGACTCAGACCGTGCTGACTCCGGTTGACTACAGCTCGGGTCTGACGAATCAAAGCGGCTCCACCCTTATTCTTGATCTTGGTGATAAGTCTTCGATTTCGGTTCTTGGCAATCTCGAGAATCACGGGACGATTTATCTTGTTTCAAGCAACCCACACACTCAAAGTGCTTCGATTTCGGCGCAGAATATTATCAATTCTCAGGGCGCCATCATCACAACCGTGATTCCGCAAGGTGCAATTCCTCTTGGAACATTCAGCAGTCTGGTATCTAATCTCAGTTTAAGTCTCTTTGCCGTAAACAATATAGTCAACTATGGCACCATATCCAGTGCCAACAATTTGACTGCCGTTGCCGGAGGCAGCATCGTTAACATGACCGCTGCCGGTTCTGCGACGGCTGCGATTATGCAGGCGACCAACAATCTCAATCTTTCGGCATCGACAATCAGCAATAGCGGCATCTTGAGTGCAATCAACGGCAATGTCAATCTTTGCAATCCATCTTTATACAGTGCGACTCTTGCCGGACTGCAGCAGAATTTAGCCGGAAATATAAGCAGTTCTCTCCTTCAAAACATCAATATAAACAACAGCAACGGCTTAATCGAAGCTTTAAAAGGATCTGTGAATATAGGCGGGGCGGAACTCGATAAGAATTCAATTCTTTCCGTTCTGGGCGGAGATATTATTTCTCAGCTGATCAACGTTGATGGTGGCGCCGGGGCGGTTCAAGTTCGCGCCGACAGTTTGCTCGGCACAGTAAATCTTTCGGCCTGCTCCGCACAGTTTGGAGCAGAGTCAGGACTTTTGACTCTTGGTCAGCTCAATATTGCAGGCGACCCAACTTTCTATAACAGCGGCGACATCCTGATTACAAACAATATTAATGTCGGCGAAAATCTGGCGATTTTAGCCGGCGGCAACATCACTGCCTCTGGCGCTTACACTATTAGCACGGTCAATCTAGGCGTCGGGCACAATGTATACATGGTTGCCGGTGGAAATCTGAGCCTTCAAGGCTCGCCGCTTGCCAGCCCGACTTTACCGCCGGGCAATGCTCTTTTACCGGGACAGACCGTTACAGTAAGCGGTCCTTCTTTGACGGGAGGCAGCATATCGCTTGCCGGCTCGACCATAAATACGCGCTCGACTGCGGGCAATAACCCCGGCGGTACCGTGACTCTCGTGGCTTACGGCGGGCTCGGCACAGGCGGCATCAGCAACTTGAACATTGTTTCGGGCGGCTCCGGATTGAGTACAGATGGAGCAGTTAATGTGA
>JAIEPM010000451.1 GCA_019748395.1 Candidatus Obscuribacterales bacterium | reverse complement strand
AGAGTCCGAATATGGCTGCCGTCCACATCGGCGTCTGTCATGATGATCACTTTGTGATAACGCAACTTGGAAAGATCAAGATTGCTGGCGTTTGGTCGAAGCAATCCGGCGCTCTTGCTGTTAACAGGCGTATCATCGTCGTCGTCCTTGCCTTCTTTCACGCTCAAACCAAGCGCTTGAATCATGGCTTGAACTTCGGCGTTCTCATAAATACGACCGGGCTGAACTCTTTCCACATTGAGAATTTTGCCTCGCAATGGCAGGATAGCCTGGAAGGTACGATTTCGTCCTTGCTTGGCGCTACCACCGGCGGAGTCACCTTCTACCAGATAAATTTCGCTTTTCGCTGCGTCTTTCTCAGTACAATCAGCCAGTTTTCCAGGCAGGCTCGAATTTTCCAGAGCCGATTGCCGTCTGACTAGAGCTTTGGCTTTGTGTGCCGCTTCACGCGCTTGCTTGGCTTGAATGATTTTGTTGATAATCGCTTTTGCTTCCTTGGGATTGCGATCCAGAAAATCTTTCATTTCGGCGCGCACAACCTGGCTCACGCACCCCTGAACTTCTCGGTTGCCCAGCTTGCCCTTGGTTTGTCCTTCAAACTGAGGTTCTGATACTTTCACAGAAACGATGGCAGTAAGACCTTCCATGATGTCTTCACGTGCAAATGTGCCATCTGTTTCTTTGACCAGTTTCTCTTCTTTGGCATAACCGTTGATAGCAGCAGCCAGAGCAATACGGAAACCGGTGAGGTGCGTTCCGCCGTCTGCAGTGTTGATGTTGTTGACGAAGCTGTAGGATGACTCCGCATAAACTTCGGTCCACTGCAAGGCACATTCAACCACAACCTTTTCACGCTCTTCCTCAGGCTTGTCTTTTTCCTGATCCGGATATCGATCTACGGTTTGCTCGAGATAAATCGGAGTTTTATGAATTGCGGTTTTAGTTTCGTTCAAATATTTGACATATCCGCCGATACCATCTTCATAGTGATAGTCGTCGCTGCAATTTTCTTCGCGCAGATCTGTAAATACGATACGCAAACCCTTGTTCAAGAAAGCCATTTCACGCAATCTCGTTGCCAGGGTATCCCAATCGACAACAATTTGAACGCGCTCCTGGTCTTCGTTTATGTCGTGGAAGATTTGATCGTCGGGCCAGAAAGTAACTTTGGTGCCGCGTTTGTCTGTGGGTCCTAGAGATTGCAAAGGACCATCGGGAATGCCGCGCAGATAAACTTGTTTAACAAGTTGTCCGTTTCTGGCAACTTCAACTTCCAAGCGTTCTGAAAGGGCATTTACAACTGAAGCACCGACCCCGTGAAGACCGCCGGACACTTTATAACCACCGCCGCCGAATTTGCCTCCGGCATGCAATACCGTAAATACGGTTTCGACAGCACTTTTACCGGTTTTTTCAACAATGTCGGTAGGAATGCCGCGACCGTTGTCTTCGACTGTGACGGAGTTGTCTTTGTTGATTGTGACTTTAATCTCGGAGCAATGCCCGGCCAGCGCCTCGTCCACACTGTTGTCTACAATCTCGTAAACAAGATGATGCAGACCACGTGGACCGGTGCTGCCGATGTACATGCCAGGTCTGACACGAACAGCCTCTAGTCCTTCCAGAACTTCAATATTTTTTGCCGAGTATTCACCATTGTCGGCCGGAGCTGCAGTATTCGACATTAGTTTGTCACCATAGGTTGAGTCCCCATCAGGGAGCCCTTTTCGGGCTAAAGAAAAGATGAGGCGCCGGAGCACTCACTCATTTACAGGGCTTATTTTAACATGATCGATTGATGATAAGCCTTTCAGGAAGGGCTTTCTACAGGAATGTATCAAAGCGTTTTCTAAGTGCCCAAAATCGATATCGAATCCATATGAGTCAGCTCTCAAGCGATTCGCGATGAGATATAGAGCCTGCTGTTTCTAAGGGAAGATAGTTAGACTGTCATAATTCAGGTAATATTATGCGCTAGCTGTCAACAGACAGACTTGAGGACCGCAAAGCAACTTGAAAACCTTCTTCGAAATCAAACCCGGGCTTTTGAAGCGCTCTTCACTGGCGCTGGGATTTTTTGACGGCGTACATCCGGGACATCAAGCCGTCATCAAGAAAGCCGTTGACGAAGCTATACGTCAAAACGCAACCCCGGCCTTGATTACATTCAAAGAACACCCGCGAGCTCTCACACTCGGGAAGTCCCCGCCGCTTCTGAGCATGCCTGAACAAAGACTGGAAGTGGCAGAAGAACTCGGCATCGAAGCAGCTCTTTTGCTCTCATTCACAGAAGATCTTTGCCGACTTTCTCCCGAAGACTACGTTCAGCAGGTTCTTGTAGATTGCATGGGCGCCTGTTCACTTTCAGTCGGATTCAACCACCGCTTCGGCCGCAACCGGGTAGGCACGCCGGAAATACTGGCGGAGCTTGGCAAAAGCATGGGCTTTGGCGTGCATGTGGCAAGCGAAATCATGCTGGATGGACTGCCCATATCCAGTTCCCGCATCAGAGAAGCTCTGGCACAGGGCGATGTTGAGCTCTGCAAACGCTTGCTGGGTAGAGCCTACTCAATAACAGGCATAGTCGAACGCGGCGACGGACGAGGCAAGAGCATCGGCTTTCCCACAGCCAACACCGGAACACCGGAAGAATTGATTCTGCCTGCACTGGGAGTTTACTCAGGTTACGCTAAATTAGAGAATGGAAAAACATACCCCTGCGTGATTAACGTCGGCTTAAGACCGACTTTTGGTCAGCATACAGTGCCAAGAACCGAAGTCCATATTTTCGATTTCAACGCCGACATTTACGGGCAGCGCTTGAGCGTCAAATTCATGCATTTTATTCGACCCGAACAACGTTTTTCAGGCGTCGATGAACTGAAAAATCAAATCCTCAAAGATTGCGAATTTGCCCGCAAGCAGCTGGCTCTGGAAAGTCACGGCGCAGCCCCACATCAGGCTCTTTGAGCAAGGCAGCTCTAGACGATGTATGTAAAAAGCCTGAAGCTCAAGAATTATCGAAACTACAAATCAGGCTTTCTGGAATTTCAGCAAGGCAAAAACATTATTATCGGTGAAAACGCTCAGGGAAAAACGAATCTGCTGGAAGCAGTGGAAGTTCTGAGCACCGGTAAAGCCGCTCGCGCTGCCGATGACAAAGAACTTGTTTTATGGGGCGAGAATTCAGCCAGCCTGGATTTGCTCTTTGAAAACAAGGGATATGAGGAATCCCTTTCTTTCGAATGGCTTTTGAAAGAGCCGGCCAGACCGGGCATGTCAGGACGCTGCCAGAAATCAATAAAAGTCAACGGCGTGAAACAGGAGTCTATAAAGAGTCTTCTGGGCAGACTGATTACAGTCAGTTTTTCATCAAATGACATGAAGATTTTGAGAGACGGTCCGAAGTATCGCCGAGACTGGCTCGACAGCATGGCAATGCGTTTGAAACCCTCATTTCACGACACTGTGTCAAACTACAATCGCTCCTTGCTTCAAAGAAATAAGCTTCTTAAAACACTTTCCGAAAAGGCAAGGCTGACCGTGCAAGATCAGGACGAGCTCTATGTTTGGGACAAGCAGCTTGCAAAATTCGGCACCCTGATTATCAAAAGAAGATTGCAGTTACTCTCGGAGTTATTGCCGATTGCAGAACGATTTCAAAGCGCACTTTCAAGAGAAAGCGAAAAACTGGAAATCGACTACGCTTTTCGTGCCAGGGAAGAAACCTCCGAGCAAAGTCAAGATGATATTGCCGAAGAAGGCGAGAACAGCGATTCGACGCTCCGCTCTCTTGACGAAATAAAAGCAATGGAAGATCTCGAACTGGCCAAAATGCTTTTGAAACTTATGAAAGAACGTCGCTGGCTGGAGCTCAGACGCAAACAGAGCCTGGTCGGACCGCATCGAGACAATTTAATTTTCAAGCTGAACGGCGCCGCCGCCGACCATTTCGCCAGCCAGGGTCAGCAAAGAAGCATAGTGCTTGCGCTTAAACTGGCAGAACTCAAAAGAGTGGAAAACGAGATTGGCGAATCGCCTGTACTTTTGCTTGACGACGTACTTTCAGAACTCGACGAAAAACGAGCAGCGCTTTTGCTCTCCTGTGTCAGCGACAAAATGCAAACAATAATGAGCACAACTCATCTGACAGCCATCGAAGAAAGCTGGCTGGACAAAGCCCGCATAATGTCTGTTCAGCAGGGTCGGACCTCTTTACACCTGAATCAAGTTTAGTTCTAAAAGGAAGCCTCGGGCAGGCTGAGGAAAGTCCCGGCGCATGCTAATATCCAAGCAAAAAGTCCAGCGTCTTGGGGGGATCTAAATGAGTATCGACAGCTACGGCTCCGGCGTTTTGCTGGTTCTAGGTAGTATGATTGCTTCTGTAGTCGGGCTGCTCATTGCACGCAAGCTAGCTCATTTAGATCATCTGAAAGCAACTCACGAAGTAGGTGGTTACCTACTTTCGGTAGTCGGCACCATGTACGCAGTTCTGCTCGGACTGGTAGTCGTAGACGCCATGAGTCGCTTTCAGCAGGGTATCTCCATAACGGAAAGCGAAGCCAATTCGCTGGCGGACGTATTCATTCTTTCGCAGCGCATGCCGACCGAAAGAGCTTTGGTAGTCCAGAGACTCTGTCACCGCTACGCAGATCTGGTAATCAACGATGAATGGAAGAAACTCGACTCAGGACACATCAGTAAAGACGCTCGACGCACAGCAATTGAGCTGATGAAAGCAGTCAGCAACTGGGAGCCCAGCACGGAAAGCGAAAAAGCGATTTACCCGATTGCAGTCACTGAAGCCTGCCAGCTCTGGGACTGCAGGCGATCGCGCACGAACATGTCCCAGCATTGTATGCCGCCTCTGGAGTGGTACATTCTGATCATCGGAGGCGTTGTCACTGTAGTCTTCACTTACTTTTTCGGCATCGAGAACTTGAAAGCTCAGATTGCAATGACTGCCATGGTTTCAATGATCATTGCATTGAATCTCTTTTTAGTTATGATGTTCGGATACCCGTTTTCGGGAGAATTAAAAGTTGCCCCAAGCTCTTTCGAGCTTGACAAGAAAATTTTCGATGACCAGCTTGGTATTTCAAAACTCAACCTGGTTCAATAGTTCGAGCCTTGAAATCTAAATTTATGCTCGAGGAGATTATCCAGGCTGCCATGTGGTACATTAACATTAGTTAAACTGCCTTCAGAAAGCAGGTCGCTAGCCTCAAAGCAGAGGAAAGAGAGCAGCCCGGTGTCTATCGAAGACCTAACAGGGACAGTCGTGCGGAAAATCTGCATGGCTTGCAGCCGAGAATTCGCAGGCGGCTCTTTAGGGGTCTGCCCGCATGACGGCAATCTGCTTGTGGCTCTGCCTCAAGATCCCTATGTGGGCAAACGTATTTCCGATAAATATCATGTTCTTTCGGTGCTCGGTACAGGCGGCATGGGCGTAGTTTATCTTGCCCGACATGAGACTATGCAGTGCAATGTTGCAATAAAAATGCTCAGAGCGCAGTTTGTCGGCGACAAAAACAGCTTAACCAGATTCAATCAGGAAGCTGTCGCAGCTCGCCGTCTGCAACATCCAAATGTAATCACGACTTACGATCACGGGTTTACCCAGCAAGGACAGCCTTACATCGTTATGGAATGCTTGCAGGGAACAAGCCTCGCAGATGAGATCAAGAAAAACAAACAAATAAGTGCCGACCGTGTAATTCATATATTCATGCAAGTCTGCGCCGCTCTCGATCACGCCCACAAACAGGGCGTAATTCACCGGGACTTGAAACCGGGAAACATAATGCTGATAAACCAGAACGACGACAAAGACTTCGTAAAAGTCGTGGATTTCGGCGTTGCCAAAATCATGCCTATTAACAACGAAGACGCGCAGACTCTCACACAAGCCGGTGAGGTATGCGGCAGTCCTGTTTATATGAGCCCGGAACAGGCGCAGGGTCATCCTCTCGACCGGCGCGCCGACATCTATTCACTGGGCGTTGTAATCTACGAAGCCCTGACCGGCAAATTACCTTTGATGGGCAAGAACATGGTTGAAACCATGGCTATGCACATAAAAGAAGCCCCGCCACCCTTTAAGGAAGTCCGGCCGGATCTTTATATTCCAGAGCGTCTGGAACAAGTTGTGATGCGAGCTCTTTCCAAAAAAATGGAAAACCGGCAGCAAAGCATGGCGATTCTCCGGCAGGAACTGGATTTTTGCGTTCCCCGTCCCGGTCAAAATCCAAATCTCAGAACAATCAATTCGGAACTTCCGGCTCAATCAAAATCAAAGCCCTGGCTCGTGCCGGTTGTTTCTGCCGCAGTTACGGCAATAGTAGTTTTGAGCATCGCTTTCTTTTTCATGAACAGAAAAGAAGCTCAACCGACCGCGACAGCGCCATCTAAGTCAAGTAACAGAAGTAGCACGTCTAATGACGACAACATAAACAGGGAAAAGAAAAGTCCGGAAAGCAGCGAAACTCTTACGAGTAATCCGGAAACAGCAAAGCCCGAGAGCGGACAGCTAAGCACGATAAATCCGGCGCAGGAGAAAACGGCAGGCAAAAACAGCGAAATCAATGCTGAAAAGCAGGAAGTTCCGGAAGCAGAAAATCCTGTCAAAACCGAATCGCATAGAACTGCAAGTCTTATCCAAAAAACGGTGAAAAAGACTTTGAGTCCAAAGCAAGCTTCAAAAGCGATCAGCAAAAGACAGCCGGAACACAGCCGCCCGGCACAAGCTGAAAGAAGTCAACCCGCCAGCGATCCGTTTGCGGCTCTCAGCCGAGAACGCACTTATAAAATAAACAACTGAAAACGAAGTACTCAGCGACTCATTTTTGCTTCCAGCTCTCTGGATCTTTCCATGAAGCGGCGTACTCTTTCTGAGTCCAGCGGATTTTGCCATTTGCCGCCAACTTTCAGTGAAGAACCGACGATAATGGCATCGGACCACGGCTGAAATTCATGAATATTTTCAGCGGAGACGCCGGAGCCGACAAGAACATGACAGTCCACTGCCCGCCGAACGCTTTCCAGGTCTGCGGCTTTTGGTGCGTCGCCTGTATGTTCCCCGGTTACGATCACGCCGTCGGCTTTAAAAAATTCTGCAGCTCTGGCTGTTTCAACAAGTGATATATCTTGAGTAATGGCATGGGACGAGTGCTTTTTCTTTATATCAGCAAAAATTTTGATTTTCTCGGCACGCAATTGAAAGCGACGGCGAATTAATTCAGGCGCCGATGATTCTTGATACCCTTCATCACCTAGATGTCCAAAAACAAAAGCTTCAACTCGAATAAAATCGAGCCCGGCTGCTATTGCGGCTCCCAGAGCTTCAAGATTTGCACCTGCCAGAATTTGAATTCCCAGAGGCATTTGAGTTTCATACTTAATTGCAGCAGCCATCACAGCCATGGAGGCTGTTGTTTCCGGTTCGACACGCCCTTTTAGATAGGGCACGTCATGCATATTTTCAAGCATAAGAGCATCGAATCCATTTTCCTTAAATGTCATCGCTTCATCAAGTGCAGAACTCATAACTCGATCAATACAACCGTCATAACCCGCGGCTCCAGGCAATGGTTGCAAATGCACCATTCCTATCATCGAGCACTTGCGATTGAACATTAGTCAGCTCCTTCCTTCTAGAATCTAAAATCAGAACTCAAGTAAAACAGCTCGCACCGGCGAAGCTTCCAACTCGGCAAATTTAATCGGAAAAGCGATCAAATAATATTCACCGGCAGAAGCAGAACTCAGGTCAAGATTCTCCAGCCAGTACATATTGAGACGATCAAGTTCATGATGCGCATCGAGCGTTTTCGATTTGATGTGATCTGCAGAAGGGGCGTCGATACCCATCAGAATGACGCCCCTTTTGGAAAGCTCGGCCACCAGCTCGCTTGTAAAAAAAGAATAGTCATCTTCAAATATTTCATAGCGAATTTTTTCTTGTGTTTTAAAAATCAGGCGAGCCGGAAGTTTTTCCAGGGTCCACTTAAAGGCGGAATCTTTTTCCATTTCAAGCAATTTGCTTTTGACCGAATCCCAATCAAGACCGGCAAGCCGCGGCGAAAAATCAAGAAGCAGAACTTCGCCGATAAAAGGTTCAAGAGGCAATTGCCCGACCAGTTCGGAAGCGATGCTCATATCGCCTTTTATATGAGAAGGAGCATCGACGTGCGTGCCGACATGCGGACTCATCGTCAGTGCAGTCAGATTGACGACCTGCGAATCTTTGTGACTGAGTACGATTTCTCTCTTAAACGGAGTATCACCGGGAAATGCGGCACTGTCGCTTTTAACGGGCTGCGAAATATCAATCAAGCGTTTGTATTGCAGCATGCCTAGCGTCCCACAGGCTCAGGCAAATTGAAGTGATAAGAAAAATTCAGATGCTTCAATTTATTTTCGCGTCTTTGTTTCGGCAAAAGAATTCCCAGACGATCAAGCAATTCCAGTGCAATCAAGGTGAAATAGCGTGGATCGTCTCCGGAAGAAGATTTAATTACGATACCGAGCCCCGACGGATATTTGGGGCAGGGAGCCACAGCGATAGTCAAAAGTCCGTCGGCGCCTTCCTTCGCCAAAAGCATCGTCTCATTTGGATCGCTGTACTTGCCTTGCATCAATTCCGTATCAAAACGCTCTTCCCCGCCCACGTACTCCGGATGCTTGCTCATAAATCTCTTGAGCAAATCGAATTCGGCAATTAGATCCTTTAACTCATGAGGCGGCTCCGGCAAGCCCAGATCATTAAAAGGTCTGGCCAGCTGGTTATATAAACGGGCGATTTCAGGACCGGCAAAAGCATAGTTAGGCAAACGGCAACCGTCTGTAGTTTGCGGTATTTCATTCCAATCGACTTGCAATAAATAGCCGAGCATTTTTTTCATTCTTATAAAATGCTCGGAGGATGGCTCCAGATATTTGCTGGAGTCTTTACCGTCGGCGTTCAAAGCCATCACGAATCCGGCGTGCTTGCCGCTGCAGGATCCCCAGCGCGAGCAAGGAGCAAGTTTTTGATTGCGAAAAGCAAAACGCTGAGCCGGGTTTATTGGAAACAGCGGCGTATTTTGCAGAGCCGAATCATCTATGCCGCCTATTTTTTCAATTTCATCCAGAGCTTTCAGATGAAAGTCCTGAGCACTGTGTGAAGAGAGCATCAGCGCAAAATGGCGATCTTCAAGGGCTGGATAATGCCTGCGCAAGATATACAAATGATTGAACAGCTGCCAGGGCTTCAAGCATGATCGCGTTGTAATCGTCGTCCGCCGCCTTGTAGGCCTTGGCATGGACCTTGTGCTTGAAATCCTGATGGGGCGGCACGTTCGCCATATCGAGGC
>JAIEPM010000676.1 GCA_019748395.1 Candidatus Obscuribacterales bacterium | reverse complement strand
GCAGCATTGTCCTTTTCGCAATCTCAGGCAGGCTCACAAAACCGGAAGTAGCTCCGGCGGCCGCTTTAGACTTGAAATCCGAGCTCTTTATTACTATGTGCGCAAAAGATGGGTCAAAAGCCCTGTTCTCAACAGTATTGCCTGAAGCCAGAGACGGCAAGAGGCAGAAGCAAAAACAGAATCCGATTGCAGCCACAAAAGCGCAGCCTTTCAGCATTTGTGTCGAGATTAGCTTTGCAACAGCAATTATCATGGGAGACCTTATAGACTAAAGGGATAGCAATTTCCCTTGGCTTCTTAGATTCTCTGATAAGAGAATTAGCTGAGAGCTAAGCTAACGAAAAGAACAGGTAAAAATACGACGAGATCTGGTTAAGCTAATTTTGTCAAAATTTCCGGCAAGCAAGGCATAGAAGAATCTCAGGTCAGAAGGCATTAAAAAGTGTCGGAAAACGAGAAAAACAAAGTCAATATGGACCGCAGGCAGTTCTTACGCTCTGTTTTCGGGCTTGGCAGCTTGATAGAGGATGAAACTCCGGCGCTGGCGCAAGCACCGGCAAAAGCCGCTTCTCGTTTTTTCTGGAGCGATTTGAAAACCGGTCAAATCGGCTTTCCCTGCGGATATACAATTCCAGTCGGGCAGCCCGGCTCAATAATGAAATTGGTCTCAGCTGCAGCACTGACAGATGCACATCTTCTTTCAGCAGATGAAAAATTTGATTGTCGTGGAGTCTACAAACTGCACAATGAAATCTATAAATGCCAGAAAGCGCATGGAATTATCGATATGGTTCATGCAATTGGGCTGTCCTGCAATATTTATTTTGCTCATGCCGCTCAAAAACTAAGTTCACGAACAGTTTTGAACTACGCAGCCAAATTCGGGCTGAACGAAAGCGTCGGAAAATTCGGAAGCGGCAAATTTCCTCATGAAAATTCAGGCAGCCCTTCCGAAAAGTATGTGCTTGGACTTGCCGACGATTTGCAATTAAGCTCACTGCAAATTTTGCGAATGAGTGCCTTAATTGCCAACGAAGGCAAAATTCCTTTTATGCACAGTGCCGAAGATAATGATCCCAACGGCAAAGGAATGGAAATTGACCTTGCAGACAGTAGCTGGCGAGTTCTGAAACAGGGCATGCAAATGGCTGCGCGAGAAGGAACCGGTAAGGGTCTCGATCCAGAAAATAAGCTCAAACTTGCTATCAAAACTGGAACGACTCCGCATGGAAAAACATTCCAATCATGGATCACGGGATTTTTCCCCTGGGACTCGCCACGTTATTCATTTGTGCTGAGAGCACCATCCGGAACGAGTCAGGACGAAGCCGTCCCGCAGGCACGAAAGTTTCTTTTTTCGGTGGAATGGCCCTGAACAACTTTCCTTTTGGATTTTCTAGTTAAGAAGAAGTCTGCCGTATAATTCGAATTCAGGCAGACCGAAATTTTCTTCAAGGAGAATTTTATGAAAAGAAGAGCAATAGCGTCGGGGGCGGCAACTTCTTTGTTTTTGCTTGCTTGCTGTCAAACGGCTTTTGCAGACGATGAGCTCTTCCCAAACAAGCTTTTTCAAAATGAAGATAAGCCGCTTTTTTCCGATTCAAACAGCAACAGTTCGCCTTCAACGACTAAAGAAGCAGCACTCTCCAAAACGACAAAAAGGCCCGAACTTGAAAGAGCAAACGAAGAGATGCGAAATCAAATTCAAAGAGTCGCCGGCTGGTTGCGAGAATTCAGCCTCAGAAATCAGAATCGCTTTCCGGGTGTTTACGGTGACGCCAACACAATAGGCAGGGCGTCAAGAGTTCAGCTCACAGAACTTGCCGGTGCAAATCCATATAAAGAATTGTCGTCTCAAATCAAAAGCGATGGATCGAATGAACTTTCATCGGCGCTATTCTATTCATACTTTGCCGGGGGCAGTCCCACAACAGTCAGACCGCTAGCCAACGACGAATGGACCGCGGAGCTGACTGCAGAAAACGCGAATCGCATCAACTTGCAAATGGATCGAAGTGCAAGCAACGGACAGCTAACAAGTTATAGAGATCTGGGCGCTCCTTCAAACTGGGAAGCAGCCCCGGGGACCATCACCGCCTGCGGCAACGGACAGGGGTTCCTCTATGTATGGGGCGCAGGCGCAGACGGCAAGCCGGTGAAAGATTCTAACGGCAAACCATATATAGTATCAGCCGATACAGGAAGCACTCTCAACGATCAAGTCCAGCAAGGTTCAGATTGAGTTTCAATGAGATCGTTGCCGTTCCAGTCGCTCCATAGTTCTTGTCGCACGATTATGAATATATGGATTGTCGTCCGAAGAGAGCTTTTCTAGTATCTCCAAAGGCAAATTATGATTTTCGGCCATCGAATATTTAAGGTCCAAATTGGGATCATCAGCAAGTACACGAAGAATCTCCAACGGAGTAGCCGGGTTAGCCGCCACCGCCGCTCTGACGAGAGCACTTCTATCTTTGCTGCACCCGAACAGAGTCTCGATGTCCAGACCCTTTCGCTCCGCGATACGGCTCCTGACCTGAGCGGCTCCATTTACTAAGAGCACCAGTAATTCGGCATCATCCAATTGCAATGATCCAGCCCGCAAGTAGGCATTAAAATCTAAACTATCCATTAGCAACACCTCCAAACAAAAAATCACCACAAGATGCTAACTTTCAGTTATATATGCCCATTATACCACTTGACGAGCCGGTCCACAGGAGAGCATCCAGCTCCTTTGTTCAGAGACGAAGCTTCGCATTTCGAACACGACTATTATCAGAGAGTAAGTGAGTGAGTAGGTCCTATGTCCCAAATTCTGCCGCACGTAGAGGAAGCAAGCTTACGAGAACTAAATAGGAGACTCGACTCTATGAGCAGACTCTCTGCAGAGTTCTTGATGCTGCTTTCGGGAGCAAGCGTTATTGCCACTCTAGGATTGTTTCAGAACAGTCCAGCTGTAATTATTGGAGCGATGATCATTGCTCCCTTAATGAAACCAATTCTTGCCCTTTCCTTCGCTATTCTCAGCGCTGACACAAGGCTTCTTATTCGTGCAATCATCAGCATCGCGGTCGGCACCACTCTTGCAATTTTCCTGGCGGCCACAGCTGCAATTCTTTTGAACTCAATTGAGCCCGGCTCGGAAATTTTAGGAAGAACGCATCCAACCTTGCTCGATCTGGGAGTGGCGATTGCAGCGGGAGTGATTGGAGCTTACTGCCAGGCGAAACCAGGACTGGCTGACAGTGCGGCCGGAGTCGCCATCGCAGTAGCTCTAGTACCGCCGTTGAGTGTGGTCGGTATAGGTCTGGCATCCTCAGAATACGGCATCTGGAGCGGTGCATTACTTCTTTTTGCAACAAACCTCGTCGGAATTAGCTTTGCTGGTTCAGTAGTCTTTCTGCTCATGGGTTTTACGCCTCTGAAGCAAGCAAAAAAAGGGCTAATAATCTCATGCTCCGCCATGTTTTTATTGCTCGTTCCGCTGGCCTTAAGTATGCGAGAACTGATTTTAGAAAACATACTTAGCACAAACATCAAGAACATTTTGAAAGAAAAAACTTATACTTTTCGCGGAATCCATTTGCAGAGTATTGACGTAAAGCGCTTTCAAACTCCAATAATAGTCACAGCAACGGTGCTTTCTAACAAAGAAATCACCGCAATTCAAGTAAAACTGGTCGAAGATTTCCTTTCCAGAGAAACAGGGACCAGCATAAAATTCCATCTGCGAAAAATATCAACAACAGAAATCAGCTCAGGGGAGCTGGAGCAGAGTGCGTCTGAGACTGATCTGAAAGACCGCGCAAAACCAGTTACGGCGGGAGCAGTCAAAGAAGCATCGCTTAAAGCACAAACTCATTCTGAAGAAGATAAAAACTCCGCAAAGGAGACGCCCAGTTCCGCTAAACCGGAGGCTGAGTCACTAAACTCTCAAAAGGAATCGGAGAACAAAAACTCTCAGAACCCAGATCAGACAAATAGCTCAAATTGATCGAGAGAGCCGACGGTAATGCATTAAAATCCGGTGCTATTTAGTCAAGCCAAAATCGGTTGGTCAGAGAGTGAACTATAATCAGACACTTCCTGAAATCGTCGCCACCATTGCTGCAAAGAATTCGCCGCAACAAGCGATTTCAGATTACGCATTCTTTGTCTTTTTTCCAGAATAGACATTCGCAGGGACTGCTCGATAGATCCGGCAAAACTCTCCGCCGAAGTAGCGTCCAAGCTAATTGCATAATCCGACAATTCAGACCAAACACCGGTCTCCGGCGAAAGTAACAGAACACCATCTCTGGAGCAAGCTACAAATTCTTTGGCCGTAAGGTTCAAACCATCTCTACGGGGATTAACCAGCATCACTGCCGCACCTTTGTAAAAGCCCTGCAATTCAGAAGCTGTGCAAGGATCTTGAATCCACCTAAGTGGCTGCCAGGACGAGCTTCCCCAACGCATATTCAGATTGCGAAAAAGTTCTTTGCATTCATTCCAGTAATTATCAAAAGCAGGCAAACCAGCTCGAGAACGCTGGCAGACCTGCACAAATTGAACCTTTTCAATCCACTCCGGGTAAGCCGCAAAGAATGCATCAATACCATGCAAGCGCTCACGTAGTCCTTTGGTGTAGTCAGCGCGATCAACAGAAAACACTAAAGGAATATCAGATCTGAATGAATACTTTGAAGATAAATGCTCAAGCTCAGGATAGCCTGCTTCACGACTCCAGTATTGAATATCCAGTCCCAACGGGCAAACCGTGACTGTCGTCTTACGAACGGACTTCGCCCGATGATGAACGACACGATGCTTAAAATCGACCTTGTAAGCGTTTAAATTCAATGAAACAAATCGCAAAAAATTAGCTGCATACTCATCAGTATGAAACCCGAGCGTCCCCGCACCGAGAAGCGCTTCAGCGATTTCTCCCAGACACTCTATATGAGATCCTTTAACGAACCTGGGCCAGGGTATATGCCAGAACAAACTCAATTCAGAGAACTTGCTTCCATCGGTCATTAGCGCTGCCATTGGAGCAAGCTGATAATCGTTGACGAAGAATTTTCTTGATGAAGCTGAATTAGTTCTCCTCAAAACCGAACGAGCGAACCTCATGTTGAATTGAAAATAGGCAAGCCGGTCTGAATAATTCAAGTAAGCATATTCAGGCATGTCATGCACAACCGGCCAGAGAAAGTCATTGCAATATCGATAATGAGCATCGACCAAATCGAGATTGACGAAGGCAATTTCCTTGGATGCGGCGGCATTGCAACTAAGCATTTCCAGCTTAGATTCTTTCAGAAAGCACCAGTTAGTTGAGTTGCCCTTCTCATACTGAAAGATTCGCTCAAGAGCAGATGATACTCCGCCCGGAGCAGCCGGACCACGATAAGACAAAATGTTCATAGGACTGAGAAACCCCAAATAACGATCTTGCCGGTCTTTATTCCTGCTTTCAATATAGACCGCAAAAATTTCGCGAAGATTTCAGGACTTAAATAGAAGCAATAAAACTAGAATAAATCGACCAGCAATAGTTGCTGAACTCCGAAAAAGACCACCGTTCCTGCAGTCAAAGCGAGGAAAACATTGTCGTAAAGCTGTATAATCAGGAGTGCAGTGCCGAAAGAAATTATTGCCGTCAAAACATAAGCCACTGCAATTTTGATTGAATTTCTTTTGATAAAATCTATAATCCGCTGGCTCACAGATCCTGCACCTAAGAATTCATCGCCCTATGAAATCACTCAGTTGCCAAAAAAACATCTAGCATCGATTTTAGAATCAGAACATTTCAACAACATTTCAAAGCCGATCAATTTCCTCTGAGTTCATTGAGTTGTTTATTGAGAATGAAAATTCTAGTTGCTGAGGATGACCTACAACTTGCCGATGGGCTGGCTCTTGTCTTAAAAGCAAGTGGTTATTCAGTAGATTCGGTCTCAAACGGCTTAGAAGCGGATGTTGCGGTTTCCGTGCATGCGTATGATTTGTTAATTTTAGACATCGGACTTCCAGGTCTCGACGGCTTAGAAGTACTTAGAAGAATAAGGCAACGAGGTCAAATTTTACCGATTCTCATTTTGACCGCCAGGGACAGTCTTGAATCTCTTGTAGAGGGCTTGGATCTAGGCGCTAACGACTATATGACTAAACCCTTTCAGCTACCAGAATTAGAGGCTAGAATTAGAGCTCTCCTGCGCCAGGGCAGCTTCTTAAATCAAACGGAGTTGCATTTTGAAGCTCTGAGCTTTAATACGGTAAGCAGAACCGTCACACTGCAAGAAGAAATGCTCGAACTTACAGCCAGAGAGCTGGCTGTCTTAGAGATTCTCTTGAAGAGATTAAGCGCCCCGATCAGCAAAGATAGAATCACCGATTTGCTGTCCAGCTGGGATAGCGAATTGACATATAACGCAGTCGGCATCATTATCCACAGGCTAAGAAAAAAACTTGAACCTGGAGGAATCACAATAAGATCAGCAAGAGGACTGGGTTACAAACTTGAAAGAAGTGACTAAAAAATCAATTCAAAAGCAACTTCGAATGTGGTTGCTTACACCGCTTTGTAGTTTGTGGATGATGAGTACAGTCATTGCTTACTACCTGGCTGCAGGATTTGCAAACGATGCTTACGATCGAGAACTTTTGAATTCTGCCGATTCAGTAGCCGCTAGATTGCGCTCAGCCGACGGAAGAATTTGGGTAGATCTGCCTCCGGCTGCACAGGCTATCCTCAGACACAATGACAGTGAGAAATTCTATTATCAAGTAATCAGACAAGACGGAACTCGACTTTCCGGAGACGCAATTATTCCAGGACCGTTTCCAGACCTCGAATCTGGAGCTCCGCTTTTCCGGTACACGCAGATAAGCGGGCAGCCCTTCAGAGTTGCCAGAATTAAGGTAGCTCTAACAGACGGCGGACCGGAACCGGTTTTTGTTCAGGTAGCTGAAACACTAAACAGCAGGCACCGCCTGGCTCAGCAGATCCTTCTAAGCATAGTCATCCCCCAAATTTTGCTGATCGTACTTGGAGCCCTGACCGTTTCAATCGGTGTTAGTAGAGGCCTAGAGCCGCTCTCCCGCCTGGAATCAGCTCTAAGCAAAAGATATCGATACGATTTAACCTCTCTTTCTATGGAGAATCTTCCAAGCGAACTCATTCCTCTGGTGCGAGCTATAAACGATTTGATTGAAAGACTGAGGAAAGACATTGAAGCGCAACGAAGGTTCGTCGCAAACGCAGCTCATCAACTGCGAACTCCAGTGGCAGCATTGAAAACCTATGTTTATGCGGCCCAGAAAAACAGCAAGCCGGAATCTATTAATGAGATGCTTTGCAAACTAGACAACGGCACAGAAAGATTATCGTCTCTTATTAGGAAACTACTGGCATTGAGCAAGACAGAGCATCTTGGCAAAGTTGAAAGTCGCGCTCGCATTGACTTGAATGAGCTTGTCTCTGAATGCACAGCGGAGTTATGCAGAGAATCCATGCTGAAAAATCAGGAATTAAATTTTCAAAACTCAACAGGTCCTGCGTACGTCCATGGAGACAGAGAAAGCCTTTTTGAACTTAGCTCCAACATTCTAGAGAATGCCATTATCTACACTCAGATTGGCGGCAAAATCAATGCAAGAATCCTGGTTGAAGACAGAATTGTTTTTCTTGTGGAAGACAACGGTCCAGGTATTCCCGAAGCTGAACGCAATAAGGTATTTGAAAGATTCTATAGAATCCTGGGCTCGGGAGCGCCAGGGAGTGGCTTGGGTCTTGCCATTGTGAAAGAAATAGCCGACGCACATTCAGCGCTACTCTCTATTGAAAGCTCTAATAACAACCAGGGCACCTTATTCAAAGTAAGCTTTCCTTTAGTTTGACAGGTATGAAATATTCGCGAAATATTTCTATGCCAGAGTTATTCGAAAGTGATTTTCGGCTGGATTTTCGAAATCCTTCTACCTTGCCATCTAAAAGCGCGTCACACCATCGCAACCACCGAGAATCACTTTCCCTTCATTAAATAAGAGAAGAGCCTGGTCCATCTGCGGAAGAATTGGTCCCCGGAGCGCTATCGTCTTTGGAGCTTTCAAGCAAGGGCAGAGGCTCACTTAAGGTGTGCTGCTCTGCATCGATAGATATTTTTAAGTGATGCAAAGAATCCTCAGTCAACACTCCTTGCTTGCACAAATGCGCGAGAAAATCCTTCCGGCTCTCCAGCAATTGAACCCTGGTGGCTTTCATTGAGATTTGCTCTATGGAAGTGTCGGACAATTCAAGATCGTCAATATCGTGCTGGGTTGCGCCAAGCCTCTTTTGCAGATCGGCACGAATAGATTCAAAAACGTTTGCAGAAACTCGTCCAGATTCTTGCATTTCATTCAGCAGGCGCAACTCTGACTTATAGGCCAATAATAAAGCACGACTCTCCTGGTATTTATGCAATTTGTTGCTTGAAGGAGCCATCCCCAGGAAGCTTACCAGCGGACCCATAGTCAAACCGGGGACCAACAAAGTAAAGAGCACTACGCCAAAGGTCATATTGATTATCAGCTCTCTTTCCGGAAAATCGATTGGCAAGCTCATGGCCAAAGCCATCACCAGAGCCCCTCTCAAGCCTCCCCAAAACAGCAGATGCCGCCATTTATCCGGAATCGGCAATAGCTCAGTGGATACAAATGGACAAATACCATACACAACAAGCATTCTGGCGACGATGACAGCCAACACTCCGTAACCGATCAATTCTGCGTGCTTAAGCAAAAGCGGAGCTTCGACCTGTAATCCGATTAAAAGAAAAAGCAAGGAGTTAACAAGAAAAGCTGCATATTCCCAAAAGGAATTCACCGCCAGCCTGGTAGAAACCGACATACCTGAGCGACTACCATAATTGCCCACCACAATTCCGGCAGCGACCACAGCAATCACCGGAGAAATTTTCAAATGCTCAGCCAGCAGAAATGAGCCATATGCAGTGATCATAGTGAGAGTAATCTCAAGCAAATGATCATCAAATGCGCTCGTTATTCTGGAAGCGACAAACCCAACCAATACCCCAAGTAAAGCTCCACCGGCAACTACTACAGCAAAGCTGCCGGCAGTAGTTGCCAAAGAGAATTTGCCTCCGGAGAGAACCATAGCCAGTACCAGCTGGAATAAAACAACAGCAGTTCCGTCATTGAATAAACTTTCGCCCTCCAAAATCATTGTTAGTCTCTTGTCCATTCCCATTTGACGAAATAATGCCACCACCGAAACCGGATCCGTAGCTGAAACCATAGCAGATCGGAAGAGCA
>JAIEPM010000664.1 GCA_019748395.1 Candidatus Obscuribacterales bacterium | reverse complement strand
CGAATTACCGCCGCTCTATTTGAAAATTCTTGAACTTCTTAGCCCGACAAAACTGGCGTGCTTTCTTTTCCTCTTTGGAGCGCTCGGAACATTATGCCTAAAATTTCTGCCCGGTTATTTGAGCGCGATACCGGCATTAGTGCTTGGCTGGATACTGGCAAATTTGTTTTTCAAAATGCTGGGAGCAATGTTTTCACGTATGGATTCATCGAGCAATTTCAGCAAAGAAAGCCTGATTGGGGCACAGGGAGAGCTTACACTTTCCATTCAAGACGGAGGACTCGGCGAAGTTCTAATACAAACCGGCACAAGCAGATATCCGGCCACGGCTAAAGCAGCAAAGCCGGAGCAAAATATAAAGAAACTAACTAAAGTTATAGTCGTTGACATTAAAGACGGTATCTTCCTTGTAGAACCTTTCGAAGACGATCCATTGCTTACAGAGGCAGGGAAGACCTAGCAGAAGCCAGGTCTAAATCAAGACTAAAAAGGTCTGAAGAGGTAGGTGTTCAGGGAATGACAGAGCTTCTAACAGCATACTGGGTCAGTGCCGGACTCGGCTTCATTTATATAGTCGGCTCGGCAGCGTTGGGACATTTACACGGCAGCGAAGAAGTTCACGGCGGTCACGACAGCGGCGATGGCGGTGACCCCGGTGACGTTGATTCCGGCGACCCCGGCGATGTTGATTCCGGAGGTCCGGACGATGTCGACGGCGGCGACCCCGGTGATGTGGACGGCAGTTCTCAAGCTCAAGCCCATAGAGTCGGGCAGCAACAAAATATTCTTGTTGCCAAATCACCAGAACTATCCGAAACCTGGTATTTCAAAACAATCAGCTTCTTGAGCCCGACAAAAATCTCGCTCTATTTATTTTTCATCGGCGCCATCGGAGTTACAACTCTGACGCTCCTTCCCGCGCTCGGCTATTTCAGCTTGATTCCGGCGCTCATAGTCGGCTACGCAATTGGCAGAGCCATACTGAACGTTTTTGGACTTTTTGTATCGAAGCTCAATGCTTCTACCAACTTCAAGCAAGAGAGTCTAGTCGGTTCGGTCGGAGATCTCATTCTTTCAATTGACCCCGGTCAGATAGGCGAAGTTGTTGTTTCAACCAGAGGTTCACGCCATAGCGCCCCGGCAAGAGCCAGAAAGTCGGATCTCACAATCAAAAGAAATTCAAAAGTAATAATCTGCGATTTTCAGGACGGAGTTTTTCTGGTTGAACCGGTAGAAGAAGACTTGCAAAATATGAGCATTTAGCAAGCAGCAAAGCGCCGCCACCACATACAGAACCGTATCCGGCACCAGCGTCGCCAAGAGCAGCGGTGCCAAAAGACTCTCCTGCTTGGCTATCCGAAACTTTTTGGATCTCCAGGACATATACCTTGCAAATAGATTAATATTATCGTCGGAAATATTAAGCGTCTCTATACTGGTCCTATTGACATCCCTTAAGCGTTGGAACTGAAAGGACTGTCAAAACAGGATTAAAGGCTGGAAACTGGATACCCAAACGGGAGTTTCAAAAATGGATTTAGGTTTAATCGCCCTGGGCGTTATGGGTTTCATTATTATTTGCGTCGTCTTTTCGATGTTCGTAAGCATTTTCCAAAAATGCCCGCCTAACACCGCACTGATCGTTTTCGGCGCAGGCGGCAGAGAACCTCGAGTTATCAAAGGTGGAGGCGCCTTAGTCATACCGCTGATTCAAGCAGCAAGACCTCTTTCACTTGAAGTTATGACCATCGACGTTAAGTCGCAAGCACCGATCATCACAAGAAACGGCGTGCCCGTTTTCGTCGAAGGAGTAGCACAAGTCAAAGTAGACGGCGACGACGACTCAATCCGAACAGCAGCCGAGCAATTTCTGAGCAAAGATACTGCAGAAATTATTCAGGTCGCTCATGAAACTCTGATTGGTCACTTGCGCGGCATCGTCGGTACGATGGAAGTTGAAGAGCTGATACAGAGTACCGAAGCCTTCTCTAAAAAAGTTCTGGAAATCACGATTCCCGACTTGCACAAAATGGGTTTGACGATTGTATCTTTCACAATCAAAGAGATCCGCGATTCGGTCGGTTACCTCGAACAGCTTGGACGCAAGCAGGCGGCTGAAACGAAACAAAGAGCAGATATCGGCGTTGCCGAAGCGACCAAAACAACTGAGGTAGCAAAAGCCGAAGCTCTGAGACAAACACAAATTGCGCAAGCAAATGCTTTAAGAGAAACAACAATCGCCAAAGCAAACGCAGAAAGAGACGCAAAAATCGCCCAGGCACATGCCACTCAGGAAGGCGAAAAAGCACAGCTGGAAAACGCTGCAAAAATCGCCGAATCACAACGCGACTTGCAAGTAAAACAATCTGAATACGCAGCAGAAATCGCGCAAAAGAAAGCTTATGCCGATATCGCCGGCGAAATTGTTAAAGCTCAAAACACACAAAAACTGATTGAAGAGCAACAAAAAATTCGCATTGTCGAAGCACAGAAAAACGTTGAACTGCAAGCAGTTGAAGTGCAAAAACGCCAGGTCATGCTCGAAGCCGAAGTGACCAAACCGGCAGAAGCAGAACAATCACGCACACGCATCAACGCTCAAGCAGAGCAAGAAAAGAGAAAAATCCTCGCTCAAGCAGATGCAGAATCAGCAAAATTGAGAGCAATGGGTGAAGCCGAAGCTCTCAGAATCCGGGCACTTGCCGAAGCTGAAGCCACCAAAGCCACTGGTCTGGCTATGGCAGAAGCCAAAAAAGCGCAGGGTCTGGCCGAAGCAGCAATTATTGCCGCTAAAGGAGACGCTGAAGCTCAGGCCATGGTCAAGCGCGCTGAAGCTTACAAGCAATATAACGACGCTGCGATCGCCTCAATGATCATCGAGAAACTACCGCAAATCGTCGAATCGGCTTCAGCACCGCTTTCAAAAATCGGGCAGGTTACTGTTCTTTCCACGGGCGGGGACAGCCTCGGTGCCAGCCGTCTAACTCAAGAAGTTGTGAATGCAGCTGCTCAGAGCATGCATCTGGTAAAAGGTTTGACAGGCATCGACCTGAGCGCCGCTCTCGGCAAGCACTTGAATGCCGAAAGCAACGAAGCGAAGAAAGCTATCGAAGTACAGGCCAAAACCCAGTCTCCGACAAGCGGCAACTCGGGCAGCAGCACAAGCTCGAGCCAACAAACTCCGCCTGTTGTTAGTGTTCCACCGCGACCACAGCAGTAGTTGATTAAAAACAAAGAAACTCCGGTGTCAAAAGCGCCGGAGTTTTTCTATTTAAAGCTTAGCTCTTTTGATCTTGTCAATAAAGAATAATGATTCAGGGAGCAATGCCTCAGATGACCAGAGAGATCAAACTCAGTATCACAGGAGCGGGCGGCGTCGGCAAAAGCACGCTTGCCAGAGAGCTTGCAAAGCAGAGAGAACTTCCTCTTATACCTGAGCTTGCAAGAATTCTTTGCGAGCAAGCAGGTCACAAACGCATCGGCGAAATTCCAGATCAAGAAGCATTCAAAAAACTCGTTCTCAAAAAACAAATAGAAGAAGAAGCTAAATTCCAGTCTTTTATCGCAGATCGCGGCGTTATCGATTGCTGGGTGCTCTGGCAAAGATGGAATATTTGCTCTGCCATGACTTTTGATACTGAGGAAGTTTACGAAAGAGTCCGCGCTCACTCAAAATCCTATACTCACATAGTATATTTGGAGCCCGGCTTCAGCCCGGAAGAGGACGGCTTCCGCTGGACCGAGCCGGATTATATAAAGCAAATCGACCGTATCATAAGAATGACTTTTTACGATCTGCAAATTTGGGATCGCGTATTGAGCATCAAGTCGGACAATTTTCAAACAAGACTGGAAGAGCTGAACAACTGGCTCGACAGGCACTAGCTAAGTGAGTGAATTTTAGATGAGCAAATTGAACCGGCGATTATTTCTAATTGCCATAAGCATTCTTTTCCTGCCCGGCGCTCTGGCTGAAGATCAGAGTCTTTTGAATTCCAAAAATGCCGGAGCGGGAAAAAACTCGCCGAAACTTGTGTCGCTTGCGCCATCGAATACGGAGCTGCTCTATAGCCTCGGACTGGGCAAAAACTTAATGGCAGTATCTGAAATCTGCGATTTTCCACCGGAAGCAAAAAGCAAAGAAAAAGTCGGCAATCTCAGTTCGGTCAAAATGGAAAAAATCGCCAAATTGAAGCCTGATCTTATTCTTCTGGTCAGCGGACAGGAATCGCTGGCAAATAATCTGCAAAAGCATGGTTTCAAAACATTGATTCTGGATAACAGTTCCATATACAACATCTCAAAAAATCTTTTGCAGCTGGGAAAAGTGACTGGAAAAGAAAAGCCGGCCGCAAAGCTTTCTTCAGCTTTCGAGAATTCGCTAAAGAGCCTGAAAGCATTGAATTCAGGAGATACCCGCAAACAACGGATATTTGTTTGTGTCTGGCCCCAGCCGCTCATGTCTGCCGGAAAAGCAAGTTTCATGAATGAAGGCATCACCATTGCTGGTGGCATAAACTGCACGGGCGACATGCCGCAAGCATATCCTCGCATAAATCAAGAAAAACTCATAATCATGCAGCCCGATCTGATTCTTGTACCCAATGAGCAAGCCAAAGAAAAGTTCTGGACTAAGTCACCCTGGACGGCTATGACTGCCGTAAAGTCCGGAAAGCTAATGATATTGCCGCAACACGAAACCGACTGTCTTTACAGACCAACGCTCAGATGCATTGATGCTCTGTATTGGCTGAGCTGCCAACTGCATCCATCCCTGAAAGCTTCGCTCGACGGCTGGAAAAGCAGGAGCAGCGCAAGCCTCGAACTTTAAGACCGGACAGCTTAAAGAACGCTAAGGCTCCTGGTGACAGCAACTGAGGAACTTGCAAAAAGTTTCATCTACTGGAGATGCAGGCTATTCAGCAAAAGCAAAGTTGCTTTGACGGCTTGCAGAACAGCCCTGCCGGGATCTTGCTAAAACTTTACGGCTTCGGTAATAAGCATGGGTCTAGTGGATATAATTACTGCAAAGCAAAACCGGGACGCAGTTTTCTCCAACATGTCAAGCCTCCCGGCGCCCCTTTAGCATTGCAGTGAAAAAGTGAATCTCAACGAATCACATAATTGGACCCGACAGGAAAAAGCGACTCAAGAGTCAGCAACTGCGCATCTTGTCGTGATGGGAATCAACTATCATTCCTGCCCGATTTTCATTCGCGAAAAGTTTGTTATTCCTGATTCCTGCATTAAGCATGCTCTGGCGGCTCTGGCCCGCATGCCTCACTTGAGAGAAGCCGCAATAATTTCAACATGCAATCGCACCGAAGTTTACGCAGTCGTAAGTGATGTGCAAGCCGGTCTGGCCGAAATTGAATCATTTTTCATGGCCACTCAAAGCGTCGGTGACCACGAAAAATTAAAGCCGAATTTCAAACTATTGAGAGACGACGTGGCTCTGCATTTGTTCAGAGTGGCAGCCGGACTCGATAGCCTGGTGCTTGGTGAAGCTCAGATCATGTCGCAGGTCAAATCCGCACACCGTCACGCCTTGCAAGCAGGCACCGCCGGTCCGATCCTCGGACAGCTTTTCCAGTCGGCATTGAATTGCGGCAAACGAGTGCGTAGCGAAACGACACTTGGCCGCAAAGCAGTTTCAGTTAGCTCGGCAGCAATCGAAATGGCTCGAGAACTGCTTGGACCACTGCATGAGAAAAGCGCACTGATCATAGGCGCCGGTCATATGGCTCAAATATGCGCCAAGCATTTGCTGGGCGACAGCGGCGCCAGAGAGCTGATCATGGTGAATCGCACCAGCGAAAGACTGGAGCATTTCGTCGGCAACAATTTGCCTAACAAAGAAAAGCTCAACTTGCGTTTCAATTTTGCAGACAGGCAAGAGCTCGCGGCGGCAAGTGATCTTGTAATCGTTTCGACCAGCGCTCCGGGCTATGTCCTGAAAAAATCCGATTTTAAATCGTCCTCAAAACAAGTTTGCATAATCGACATTTCAGTTCCTCGCAATGTCGATCCTGAAATATCCGAAATTGAGAATCTGCGTCTTTACCACGCCGATGATATTTCCGGTCTGGTAAGCAAGAATCTGGCAGAGAGAGAAGCTTTAAGCAATGAAGCCGAAAAAATTGTATTTGAAGCACTCGAAGAATTTCATGCCTGGGAAAGATCACTTTTAGTTGCCCCGACAATTATCGAATTACGCAAGAAAATCGAGGCCATTCGTGCAGAGCATCTGGTCAAAGCCGAGCGCAAATGCGACGAGCAATCGGCCGGCGGCAAAGACGCATTTGAAGAACTGAGCCGGGCGCTGATCAATCAGATTCTTCATCATCCGACCACACAGTTGAAATCAACAAGCGACTACTGGATGCTCAAGCAACAAGCCGAAGCTCTGAGAAAGCTCTTCAATCTCGATCACGAAAAGAGCCCGGTCTGCAAGCAGGGATTCGACAGCCTGGTCAAAACCACAATTTAAGCGAGCCTCGCTGTGCAAATCAGATCTACGCTCATAGTTGGAACAAGAGACAGTATTCTCGCCCGCCTGCAAACGGATATGGCGCTCAAATTGCTTAAGGAAAAATATCCGCATATCAACTTTGAAATTAATGCCGCAAAAACCAGCGGCGACAAAATACTAAATAAGCCACTCGCTGAAATGGGCGGCAGGGGCGTCTTTGTCAAAGAACTGGAAGAAGCTTTGCTTGAAGGCAGTGCTGATCTGGTTGTGCATAGCTTGAAAGACTTACCGACGGAACTGCCCAACAATCTGACTCTTGCAGCGACTCTTGAAAGAGCCGATTCAAGAGATGTGCTGCTGAGCAAAAACAATTGCAGTTTTAGCGAGCTGCCTGCCGGGTCCAGAGTTGCAACATCAAGCCGCAGAAGAGCAGCACAGCTTTCTTCCCTGAGGACGGATCTTCAGTTCGTCGACATCAGAGGAAATATTCAAACCCGCTTGCGCAAACTTGATGAAGGACAGTGCGACGCAATGGTGCTGGCCGCCGCCGGACTCTTGAGATTGGGCTTGAGCGAACGCATAAGCCAGTATTTCAGCCCGGAAGAAAGCACACCGGCAGTTGGTCAGGGCGCACTGGGCATCGAATGCAGGAAAGACGACAAGTTTGTTTTTGAGCTGCTTTCTGCCATAAACGATCAAAGAGTCTGGGCCTGCACTAAAGCTGAGCGAGCCTTTCTCAAAAAGCTGGGCGGCGGTTGCTCCGTTCCAGTTGGTGCTCATGCGCAATTTGTCTCAGACAATGAGATCGAACTGAAAGCTTGCGTCACTTCTCTGGACGGTAAGGAAATTCACGCCGGAAGCTCGCGTGCAAAAGCTCAGAATGCAGAGCTGCTTGGCGAAAGTCTCGCCGAGCAACTTATCTCGGGCGGCGCCGCCAAAATTATAGAGCAACTCTTAAACGCCGCACCCGGCAATGTCTCACCGCCCTGAGCCATGCAGCAAGGTCTTAGCGGAAAAAAAGTACTGGTCACAAGAGCGGCAGAGCAAGCCCCGGAATTTCTAAGCGCCTTGCGCGCCGAAAATGCCGAGCCCATTGAAGTCTCACTTATCAAAATCAGCGAGCCTGATTCATGGCAAGATTTCGATCAAGCGCTCAATCATATCGAAGCATTTTCGTGGATATTTTTTGCAAGCAGCAACGCCGTCGAAAGCAGCATCGAAAGAGCAAAATCGCTTGCTTTAGAACAAAAGCTGAAGACTGCAAAAATTGCTTGCATCGGAACATCAACACTAAAAGCCTTGCAATTGCACGGTTTAGAATGCGCCTTTCTGCCCGGTGATTTCGTAGCTGAATCACTGATCGGCGAATTTCCCAATGCCGAAGAATCAGACAATAAAGCTATACTCTGGCCAAGAACAAACATTGGACGCGACACGATCAAAATCGGCTTGGAAAATAAGGGCTGGCAAGTACAGATTGTCCATTCTTACAAAACATCTGATGCAGATCAGGCTGCTGAAGAAAAACTCAAGGAATTACTTGAAAATCGCGAACTTGATTTCATCACTCTTCTAAGTTCTCAAACAGTTAGAAATTTAAAAAAACTGCTGGTCAAAATCAGTTCAGGAAATATCGAAGTCGAAAAAGAGCTCTTATCAAATATTCGCTTTGCCGTCATCGGACCTGAAACTGCAAAAACCTGTCAGGAAGCTTTCGAGCGCGTCGACATAAAAGCCGATACTTATACGCTTGCTGGACTTATTGAGGCAATGAAAAGAGCAAACTAAAGATTCTTGTCGGCTTCAAGCAAAAGCCGACGAGCTTGCTCGAAGAAACTCTGCATACCGGCAGCACTGGCGGAGCCCAGGGCAAATATCAGAGCCTGCTTCATTTCAGTCATTGAAGCGAAACGATCTGCCGGGCGCGCTTCCAGTGCCTTAAAAACCAGATCTTCAAGCACCTGCGGAATCTCAAGATCAGGACGCAAGTCTTTGAATTTCTTTGGGCGCAAAAAATCATGTTCCCGCAAAACCCGCTTCATTTCTCGCCCGTCAAAGGCCGCTCTTCCACTCAGAATTTGATAAATCAAAGCACCAAGAGCAAAAACATCCGCCCTTTGGTCGAGAGTTCTCCCCAGAATTTGCTCAGGAGCAAGATAGCAATCATCCTTATCTGCAAGCTGCAAAGGCACATAGAATTCACCTTTCCGGGAAGCTGATTGAAATTGCGCAGACTCAAAGTCAATTATTTTGACAAACTCGCAATCACTTTTGTTGGTGCTTAGAAATATGCAGTCGGCTTTCAATTGTCGGTGAATCACCCCTTTTCGATGCGCCGCATCTAGAGCTTCACAGATTTGAATCAGCACAGGCAAAATTAGCTGAAAAGGCAGAGCTTCAGAATCACTTAAGAACTCGGAGAGTTTCTTGCCTTCCAGATATTCAAGAACAAGAAAGGGGTTTCTATCATGCACAAAGAACTCATGCAAGCGAGCCACGTTTTTGTGGGCAGCAGCAGCATGAACTCGTGCCTGAAGCTGGAAATTCTCAAAATATGAACTGTCATGACTGAAATCCGGACTGACTGTCTTAAGCCAGACATTTCTCTCCATTGAGAGGCTCCGGGCCGCATAAATTTGACTAACTGCGCTGAAATCAATCAAAGCAATCAGCTCAAAGCGCCCGTCAATGACGGTTCCGGGGTCCATAACTTTAGAGTCTGAAAATTCGGACTTCATGAATTCAGCCTGCAATCTCTGTTTTAACTTATTCCCTCTAGCGTAGACTTCTGCTCACCCGCTTCC
>JAIEPM010000288.1 GCA_019748395.1 Candidatus Obscuribacterales bacterium | reverse complement strand
AAAGAATTTGAGATTATCAAATTGTCTCTTGAAGAAGCCGTGTCGGAATGGTTGAAATATTTGGACGTTGCCGATCACCTCAATATCGATGATTATGGCAAGCACGGTTACGGCATTAGCATTAAGATGAAAGAGAATGAGTTTCCTCAGGACATTTCTCAGGTCGGCTTTGGAGTTAGTCAAGTCCTACCAGTTGTGGTTTTAGGATTGCTTGCTGAAGCAAAAACGACACTTCTTTTTGAACAGCCAGAGTTACATCTTCATCCCAAAGTTCAGGCGCGTTTGGCCGACTTCTTTTTTATGCTTGCTCTTACGGAGAGGCAATGCCTTGTAGAAACTCACAGCGAATACATGATATCGAAGTTGAGACTGTCAATTGCTGAGTGCAACACCTCAGATTTATCTGCGATGTCGCAAATCTACTTTACTGAGAAAGTAAACGGACGCTCGAAGTATACGAAGGTTATGATGAACGAATTTGGAGCCGTGATCGATTGGCCCGCCGGATTTTTTGATGAATCTCTTCAACAATCTGCCAGCATTTTAAATGCAGCTGTAAAAAAGAGGCAGCTGAAAGGATCTCGGAAAAAATGATTGGTATTTTTTTGGATCAATTTCTATGTTCGCTTTTCGAAATGAATAGCACTGAATCCGACGATTTCCTTATTAGTCTTGCATCGTGGCTGCAGTTGAAGAGCGAAAAATGGTTTGTAGCTGCTGTTTCAAATCGAACCCATCAGCTCTTGTTCGAAGATCAAAAACTAATTCAACAGGCTCATCTTATTGCAAATGCTCGGTCCTTCGTTAACGCCGAAACCATAATGTCGAGCATTTTTACTCTTATTGATCAACCAACTTCCGAAGATAAGTTTGGTGTTGTCGACATTCTAGCATCTAACATGGAATTATCCCCATCTTTAGGGAATATCGAGTGCAATGCCGAATTGTGCAACGATATTAAGGCTGTCCTCGAAACCAGTCTGGCAATAGGCACTTACGCCGTAAATATGAATAAGGAAATTCCGCTTCGGTTTAGCTCGTTCAAAACCAAATCAAAATTGTTTGTTCAGGAGATTGAAGCCGACTTGTATGTTGAATTGATTGAGTCAGACGGACAGATAGGTGAATACGAGGCTTCTTTATCTGCATCTATTTGGACCTGTCCTACTGCAAAGGAGTTTTTGATTTCGGTTGATCCTGTTCAAGAATGGATAAGAAGTAAATCTGTCGATGGGTTGAGACTCTCCATAAAAGCAGCTTGTGCAAAACTTGCTGACAAATTGAACAAAGAAATCGAATGGAAAGAACTCGACGCTTTTGCATTTCATCCTAAATTCTTGGAGTACTTATGGGACCATGGTTTCAACAACGAACCTAGAAAGATTCGGCGTCTTCTTCGGGCTTGTGCTGAGACAATACTTAAATTGAATCTTGATGCGGTCCATGCGTTGAGAACAACTTCGAGTGGCGGGGCCAGACAACGGCTAAGAGGAAACGACAAAGCATTTCGTAGAGATATTGATTACGAGTATCACTTGCATTATTGGGATACCGCAGATGGTCCTCAATTCTGCACAGTTGGACCTCATGAGTATTTTGACATTCCCAGCTGAATGAGTGTATCCGTCAGTACCAAAACAAACTCCTTCTCTGTTCGTCTCCGTTCGGCGAACCACAGCTAAGAACCCGGCTGCCAATTGCCTGGCAGCAATGCGTCAATATCCGAGTAGGTTCCAGAGGATAGCCGCTCCAGAATATCCCGCAAGCAGTCCACTGGATTTAGAGAATGCTGCTTGCAGGTTGAGATGCGAATTCCGGACCAACCAGAACAAGCGGTCCGATGCTAAGAGAATAGCGAGTCCGATGTAAAGAGAGTAGACGTTCCGCTCCGCGAAGAACAACCGAAAGTTCAGCAAATTAGTTGACGCTGGCTATCCCCTGCCCACACTAGTCCTTGAAGCTACCAACTTCTAGAAGGGACTTGTAATGGCAAACCAGAGGACAGCCATGAGAAGAATACGCGAAATTCTCAGACTTTGCTGGGAACTTAATGTTGGACAAAGCAAAGTCGCCGAGATTCTTGGAATATCGTGCTGCACGGTCAATCGATTAATTCATCGAGCAAAAGCTGCTCATTTGAGTTGGCCGTTGCCAGAGGGTCTTGATGATACAGACCTGGAGAGACTTCTGTATCCGCCGCCGAAAGAGAGACCTAAATTATATCCGGAGCCGGATTGGAAGCATGTATATACGGAGTTAAAGCGCAAAGGAGTGACCTTAGTACTTTTATGGCAAGAGTACAGTATCCGTCCGGTCAACCCCATCTTTAATTTGCCAGAAGGCCGAGCGACAATCGTCCAGGCTGAAGGAGGTAGACCGCAATGCCCAAGAGACGAAAAAACGAACGACAGCTTGAGAGAGAAAATTTCTGGAAGCAGCATCTTGAAAAGCAAGCAGGCAGCGGACTCAGCCAGCGCGCGTACTGCATCCAAGAAGGCTTGAGTATCAGGGGACTTTCTTATTGGGGTACAAAATTTAGGAATCGAAAAGGAGCCACGCCGAAAGTTGCGGCTAAGAGCACTGGAAAAGGAGTCTTTCTTCCAGTACGAGTTAAGAGTGCAGTTCTTAGCGAGCAGAATGCGGTTTCGAATAGATCTGGAAGTCACCTGGCTGAGGCAGCAGCAATGCGGAAATTTGGTTGGCAGATCGAGATCGCTTTTCCCAATGGTTTGATGGTCCGGTTTCCAAATGACACAAGCATGGAATCTCTGGCTGAAGTTCTTGGAGTAATCACAAGACTGCCATGTTGAACTTGCCAGCATCTGATCGCATTTATTTCTGCGTTTTGCCAATTGATATGAGGAGATCGTTTGATTCGCTGGCGGAGTTAGCCAGGGAGCAAATGGGAGAGGAACCAATGTCTGGGCACTTGTTTTTATTCAGAAACAAGACCGAGGATTGTCTGAAAGTTTTGTACTGGGACCGGGATGGCTACGCGATTTGGTACAAGAGATTGCAGAAAAGAAAGTTCTCGCTGCCGGCAATTGCAGGCAAAAGCTTGGAGGTTGATGCTACAACTTTTTCGATGCTGCTGAACGGATTAGATCGAAAGAGTCTGAAAAGGCAAAAACGATATTCGATGGCGAAGAAGGAGTCAGTCGCGAATCTGAACGTCTGATCATATCCATTATGTTTCGATCGCTGTCCTGGCCGGGTGAGGCTTTGCAGGATCGGAGTGATTAAACCTGACTTTTGGGGGACCCAGAAGCCAGTGATTTCGGCTACAGCCTGCGATACAATACTGCATGTTGGTTTGGCACCGCTTGCGATACCGTGGCTAAAAAGACAGAACTCAAAGTACCGGACGATCTGGCGCAATGCCAGCAAATGCTTGTCCAGATGTTTGATCAAATGCAGCAAATGCAAGGACAACTGGATTCACTTCTTCGAGCTAAGTTCGGTTCAAAGTCTGAAACAGTCCTTTCCGGTCAACTAAGGCTCTTCTCTGAAATCGAAAGTGAGCAGACCGAAGACCGGGAAGAAGAGGTTCTGAGCAAGCCGGTCACGACTTCTGGTCATGGGCGAAAGAAAGCCGCAAAAGAGCTGCCGCGCCGCAAGGTAATTCATGAAATTCCAAAAGAAGAGCGCGCCTGCAAAGGCTGTGCTCAAGAATTGTCGGTGATCAGTGAGGAAGTTTCAGAGCAGTATGATTACTCTCCGGCATCAATTGAAGTTATTGAACATGTCCGAGTGAAGTATGCTTGCAAGAGTTGCGGCGAGAATGTACAAATCGCGAAGAAGCCATCAAAGCCAATTGAAAGAGGGTCTGCCAGCGCAGGAATGCTTGCATATGTTGCGACTTGCAAGTTCGCGGACCATTTGCCGCTCCATCGTTTAGAAGGAATCTTCAAGCGTGAAGGCGCAAACATCGCTCGGTCGACAATGTGCGACTGGCTGGCGGGAACCGCGGTATTGCTTCGCCCACTTTACGAACGGATGAAGCAGAGAGTGCTTCAATCAAGAATTATCTGGACAGATGATACTCCAGTTAAAATGCAGGATCGCAGCCACGAAAACAATATTCGGCAGGGGCGAGTATGGGTTTACCTGGGCGACAAAGCGAATCCATTTTCAGTATTTGATTTCACCGATTCTAGAAAACGAGATGGTCCGAAAGTATTTTTAGACAAATTTGAAGGATATTTGCAGGCGGATGCGTTTGCCGGATACGATTGCATATTTGCTGTCGGCAAGGTCCAGGAGGTTGCCTGCTGGGCTCATGCACGGCGAAAGTTTTTCGAGTCGTTAAACAGCCAGGCAAAGCCAGCCTCCGAAGCTTTGAGAATGATTCAAGAACTATATTCAATTGAGAAGCTGGCTGCCGCAGAAACAGACGAGTTGCGGTGCAAGCTTCGCGCTGAAAAATCTGCGCCGCTTTTGCAGCAAATCAAGCATTGGCTGGATGGACAAAAGCTAACGGCTCTCCCGAAGAGTCCGTTGGGGAAAGCGGTCTCGTACACCTTGAACAACTGGTCGGCGCACTGCATATATGTGAACGACGGTGAGCTCAAAATCGACAACAATCGCTCCGAAAGAGCTTTGAGAGCTATCGCTGTTGGACGAAAAAATTGGATGTTCTGCGGAAGCCTGGAAGGCGGCAAGACCGCTGCCGTGCTCTCGACCTTTATCTCAACCTGCAAGCAGCATTCTCTAAATCCAGTGGACTACTTGCGGGATGTTCTGGAGCGGCTATCCTCTGGAACTTGCTCGGATATTGACGAATTGCTGCCAGGCAACTGGCGGCCGGGCTCTTAGCTGTAGTTCGCCGGACGGATACGTTCAACCTTTCAACATGTCCGGATTCCGGCGGGACACCTGAAGTACTAGGTTTGGCATCTGATTCGAGAGTACTCGGCAAAGAAGTGGTGAGTTAAGTAGCACCACTGGAGCCAACTTTTGCAACGCTCTGTTTGCGTTCCTTGAGAACTGAGAAGAGATCTTCGACTTCCTTTTCCGTCATTGAGCTTACATAGTCCGCGGTAATTCTTGCTCGCTCCATCGAATTGGTAGACCCTGCCAGAGGTTCTTCGAAACGACGAGGGAAAAGTTTCCAGTGGAAATTCTTGCTTACACCTTTTTCTGCGGCGTCAAAGAATATATCGAACAACGTAGAAATCATCCTTCGCTGTCCAAACTGCACCGTCGCTAACTCTGTGTTTAGGATGACATAATGCCAGGTTAGTTGCTTGAGCATTGCTATCTCAGAAAGAATGTCTGGATTTGCGAAGCCAATCAGTGGCTTGTCCTTCTCCGGTTTCTTGAGCTCAATATCGTTAACGTAGGTACTTATCAAAATTGTTAACGCCTGCCACAAAGAAATGTCCTGTTGAGTAGTCCCCACAAACCTCGTGGACTTCGGAAAAATGTCTAGAATACGGGTGAACGCATCCTCCATTTTTGCTCTGTTCTTGAACTCTTCTTTGTCCTTGTTGCGGGTGAATACTTCGTCGAAAAAGGTCGCTAGCTCTTTCGACCCTGCACTAAGTTTCTCCAGCGGGATTTTTCCTGCGCAATAGAAGTCAATTAGGTCATGCGACGCATAAGTAATGTCGTCAGCCAGATCCATAATTGCGGCTTCCAAGCTTTGAGTATGCATTCCATACTCAAAGCTTTTTCGTGCGAAATTAAACTGAGGCGACTCTGATTTGTACGCTCCCCATTTATTCTTTTTTGGACCTTCATTGTGCAACCAGGGATACTTAAGAATTCCATTGAGTGTGGCTCTCGTGAGATTCAGTCCTAATCCAACTGCGGTTCGCTCCTCTACCGGGTTGACATCACTAACTGATAAACAAGTGACGAGTCGGAAAGATTGAGCGTTTCCCTCAAAACCTTCCGGTAGGCCATATTCGATCAGGCGGTCGTTAATTTCTTCCTCGGCTATATGACCAAATGGAGGGTGCCCTAAATCATGTGCCAAACCGGCAGCCTCAGCGGCATCAACGTCCAGTCCGCCGTATTCCTTACAATCACTTTGCGTTAGTAGCTTCTCGGCGATCCGACGTGACAATTGCGCAACTTTCAATGAATGTGTTAGGCGATTATGAAATACATAACCGTTGTCCGCCGGAATTACTTGGGTGATTTCAGCCAGCCGAGCAAAGCTTCGCGCATACAGTAATCTGTCGCGATCCACCTGCGTTGGCGTGCGGAAGTCGCTTACCTTGTCTGGAGTAAATCGCTCGAACTGCTTTGCTGACACTTTGCTGGCTAGTATTAAGGTTGGCTGGCAGCCGCTAAGGCGCCCGTTTTAGCTTTCAGTTTACGATCGCTGGTGAGCTCAATTTCTCGACTCGAAACGAGTGGAAGCACCACAGCTTTGATTGTGTCTTCGTCCATACCTGCATGTCGCTTCTGCACAGCTTGCACCAACTCAGCCATCGACATCTCTCCGCGGGAGAGCATCTCCAATACTTCACTTCTTCTTAATGGCATATTCTTTTAGCTCGCTTACTTCTTGGAGGAGGACGTTCTTTAGACCGTAAAGTTCCTACAACCAAATCATATAGCCACTTTCAGGTCTTGTAAAGATCAAAGTCCTGCTAGGCGTTCGATTTATGCCTGTATCAAACCCAAAACCCCGTTTGACCTGGGAGTTTTACGCAACTATTCATTGGGGCTCGAAAACTTTACTATGTAGGACATATGTAGGACAGCGTATATACCGATCCCGGAAAAGCTCACCCTCGGAGAGATTCGAACTCCCGACACCCTCCTTAGGACGGAGGTGTTCTATCCAGCTGAACTACGAGGGCTAGATTTTGCCATTATATAGCAATTTGGATAAAATTCGGGCTGCTTGTCGACCGGCGTTTGCTCTTAGAATCCTGGTGGGCGCGAGGGCTGGGGCTTTGCGGATTATGCCCCGCCGGGAGAGTCTTGCTCCAGCTTCCTGAGCCGGGTGTTCAAGCTATTCAAGAAGAAGTAGAACAGCAGGAAGCTCATAAGCGACAGTGCCGCGCCTATTGTGCCTGCATACAGCGAACGTGGTTTGAAAGCCACTTTCAACTTATGGCTGCCGGGCGGAACCAGCACGCCCTGATTCAGCATGTTCACCTTCAAAATCTCCACTTCTTTACCATCCAGCTCAGCTACCCAGCCGGGATAAAAGTGGTCCGCCAGCACCAGAAGTGCCGGTGTTTGTGTTCGCAAAGTCAGGCTCAATTCCTGCCCGTTGTCGGCATCAAGATCCACTGAGCTAACTCTCTTATCACTGCTTCCCTTCATCCGTTCAATTTCGTCAAACTGGGCTTTGTGCTTCTCATGGTCGCGATTCAGCACATAGCTAATCTGCATCGACTCATCAATCGCCCTGGTTTGCGGCACGTCATCCGTCGAACTCAGCATTTTTTGCATGTCTTGAAACGACTCAAGATAAACAAGATCATCCGTGAAATAAAATCGCGGTCGCACATTCAAGGTTTTATAAGTCCGATAATTCATCGCCTTATTCTCTTCGAGCAACTCGAAGTATTTCGCATCCAGCTTCGGAAGCGGCTTGTCCTCGCGCATTTTATAAATCTGCGAGTTGATAAACGCAGAAGCGGTCAGACTTGCGTAGCGGTGCACTGGTGCGTCACTTTCTGCTGCTTCTATCTGCGCGGCGTCGGTGCCGGTCGAAAGTTTTTTCCGCCTCTCCGGAAAGAGGCTGCACGACTTCAGTGCTTGCTTGAAGCAAGTGTTGTAATCCGCTGTTTCCGCTGCTTCATAGCCGTTGCTTGTCGGCATTTCCCAATCAAGCACCGATTGATAAAGCAACATTTGTCGCGAATATTGAAAAAAATCTTCCTCGTCTGTGCTATGCGCATCGCACTTAAAAGTATCGGGCACTTTAAGCGGGTCGAAGTAGAGGTTCAAAATCCTGTGCTTGTACAAATTGCCATCGAGCGCTTTCATTCGCTGCTTCAAATTATCCGCCAGCACCGACGGCTTGTTGTAAAAACCGTATGGGCTGCCGTTTCTATAAGTAGCGGCGCAGTGCACGAGAGTCCCTGCAAGCAAAATTACAAATATTGCAGTGCATTCTTTGCTGCCAAGTTTGCTTCTTCGACGAAGCTCCGCCGCTACGCTGCAAAGTATGCCAAGACAAGCCGTGTAAAAAATACTCCCCGCAAAGAGCCTTTGCGTATCCAGAAGTATCCCCGCTTGAGTTATCGGACTGCGCCACAACCATTTCCACTTCGAAATCCCCACCAGCATATCCGGCGCAAGCAACATCGCAAAAGCCGCCACCACAGCCAGCCCCCAGAATGCAAGCGTTCCCATCAATAATCGCTGCGACAACTCGCGCTTCAGCATCAGGTCAAAGCCCCGCACCGCCAGCAGTGTCACGAGCATGCAAGGAAAAAACAGCAACTTCACCGGATACCGAAAGGTCGAAAGAAACGGCGAGAGACTCACCAGATTTGGTGCAAACGGCGTATAGTTTCCCGCCGCCATCAGCACAAAACCAGCCAGCAGCACCAGCACGGTTATCTTGAATTTCCTGTCCTTATCAAACAATCCCCAAAACGCCGCGCAATACACAACGGCTGAAAGATATGCCGAACTCAAAAACGGCAAATACCCACCCCGGCTAAGCACCAGCGTCCGAATCTTCGCCATCTGATTATCGAGATGATAAAGATCCCCCATTGGCTGAGGTAGCAGCGTTCCCAAAAAGTCGTACCAGTTGGCACTCCACAAAAACACGTACTTGCTCGCCATGCCCTGCGCGCGCGGCGACAGCGCAGTCCACTCCACTCCCGGCAGCACGGTCGGCATCGACAGCGCCAGCCCCAGCACCAGCGACGCCAGCTTGAAAAAGCAGGCGCGCCACTCGGCACTTTCCGTTTTCGGATTCAATATAAATAGAAGGGGTTTGCTCACGCAAAAGAATCCAATCAAAAGCATTTCAGGCGCGCCCACTTCCGGTCGCCCCACATGCATCAGCATCGAAACCGCAAACGCCAGCCCCAGCATGTAGCCAAGTTCGTGCTTGCCCGCCCGCGAGTTGATGCGCCGCTCGAAAAACAAGCAGAGCGGCAACCATGCCATAGACGCAGGCAGCGTGCAGTTCCGCACAAAGGAAAAGTTATACGCGCACAAACTAACTGCCGTCGCTGCAAACATCGCAGCGGCGCGGCTGCCTTTCAAATCCCGGCAGTAAAGGTAAGTCCCCAGCCCTGCTATTAATTGATGCAAA
>JAIEPM010000164.1 GCA_019748395.1 Candidatus Obscuribacterales bacterium | reverse complement strand
GCTGCCTATCTCGCGGAGCATCGGTCTGACTCCCAGTGCTTTCAATTTTTCAGGGTCGAAATCTACTGAATTGAGCGGACGATTGCTCATTTCCATTCCGGGAATGAGATTTATCAAAACCCGATCCATGAAACGATGTTTTGCATTTGCCTGCGAGCCGGCCGGGAAACCTGCATGCGTCAAAATCGCTTTTACGTGGTCGGCGACGCTGTAGCCTGTGGTTTCACCCTTCTGAGTCATGACATTGCATACATAAACTTTTCTGGCTCGCGATTTCATAATCGCTTCCGGAATCCCTTTGACAAGCAAGTTGGGAATAATGGATGTATAAAGACTTCCCGGTCCTATTACGATGAAATCAGCCTGTAAAATAGCTTCCAGCGCAGCCGGAGTGGCTGCCGGAGTTTCAGGGCTGCTTTTGAGCGTGACGATCCGTGAGTCGTTGTTTGGTATTTGCGACTCGCCTTTAATGATCTGTCCGTTTTCCAGTTCGGCAATCAAAGACATGCCTTGCAGAGTCGACGGCAATACTTGCCCGCAGCTGTTCAGAACGCGACTGGCTGCCCTGGCGGCTTCCAGCATGTCACCATTTGTGATGGCGCATACCGCGCTCAAAAACAAGTTGCCGAAGCTGTGCCCTTCAAGCCCGCTGCCTTGCTGGAAGCGATAGCGAAAAAGCTCCGTTACCAGCTTTTCTTCATCAGCCAGAGCCGTGATGCAATTTCGCATGTCGCCCGGTGGCAGAACGCCCAGTTCTTCCCTCAGTCTTCCGGAGCTGCCGCCGTCATCACCGACCGTGACGATGGCTGTGATGTTATTGGTAAAGGTTTTGAGACCTTTCAAAAGATTTGAAAGTCCTGTGCCGCCGCCTATAACAACTACTCTTGGTCCTCGAGCCAGATGCCTGCGTCTGTATAAAACATCCGGAATCGATTCTCTTTCTTCCGGCATGTAGGCGCCTAGAATCGAGAGCACAAGCTTTCCGACTGCCAGCGAAGTCAGAATACCGCCGATAGAAAGCGCGATGATGCCGCTGATTTTATGCGGCAGTACTCGAGCCGTATCGGCGAATATGTCATTCATGAAATTGAGCATCGAGCGAACCGGATGCTCTTCCAGAAGCAAAAGTACGCCCAGAACGATAGTAAAAATGCCAAGCAGAATGAAAAGTATCCAGCGCTTCAAGCCCGGCAAGATAAGCACTCGCAGTTTGTATTGCCAGGAGTTTTTCATGTGCCGTTCTCCTGCTCGGGAGTTTTGGCTTGAGCTTTAGAATCTAGTTCGCGATGAATTTTTTCGATATGCAATTCCGGAAAGCTTTCGTTCAATCCCAAGGCCAGCATCTCCACCATTGTTGCGGAGCGGTGCTGTCCGCCGGTGCAGCCGAAAGCGATGCTGAATTCGGTCATATTGCTTTCGATAAGTTGAGGCACGAGCCGTTTGAGCAGTTGCAGCAAAGATTCCAGAAAGTCCTGCGCTGCTTTTTGCGCAAGAACATAATCCTGGACTGGCTTATCTTTGCCGCTCATCGGTCGGAGTTCCTCAACCCAATAAGGGTTTTTCAAAAAACGAACGTCAAATAATGCGTTTGCTGCCGGAGGCTTTCCGAGCTTGTAGCCGAATGAAACAATGCGTACTGTCAGTCCGGACCTTGCGCTTTGCTCGCCGGGGATTGATTTCTCTTCAACTTCGTCTGAAGTGGTGCTCATCTGTCCTGAAGTATAGCATCAGGGCTTTTAGTCCCTGAAATCTCGGGGTGTTCTTTCGATTGAAGGCTTTGGGCTGCTAAATTGCGCATCCAGAGTTGAAAATCCGGGTTCTTCAGTGAAAAAACTGGAAAAGCTGAACAGCACTCGAGTTGCCAGTCGTTTTCCAGCTTGCTTTTCATCAAAATGAATCCGCAACGACCACATTTTATAGGCTGGCCGTCTTTGCCGATGCAGGCTTCTACGCTTAAGCCGCTTTTCCTGTGTTTTTCAATGAAAGTCTCCGGCTTCATGTTGAAAAGCTTGCGGCAGGCTGAGAGCCTCAAATGCTCCAGCCCACGAATTCCTTCTCTGACGTTAAAAGCCAAAGGATGGCTCCTTCTTAACCAACCAGCTGTCTTTCCGTGCTGCCGGTTTTTATGGTGACGCCTTCCGAAATGCCGCCCAGTTCCACGGCGTCGCCCTGGAAGCCGTGTTTCGAGAGTTCAAGGTCTGCCGCCAGCTTGGAAACTGCCTTGTCGATAAACAGATCGCCGTCCAGATGGTCAATTTCGTGCTGGATGGCTCGGCATAACAGGTTGTCAGCGGCAACTAGCTTTTGCTCCTTCCCGGAAACATTCTTATATTTGACTACAATTCGTGAAGCTCGTCTTACTTCAAAGAAAACTCCCGGGAAACTCAGGCAGCCTTCCTGACCCACCATTTCGCCGGAAGCGTCGATTATTTCAGGGTTGATGAAAACGATTGGCTTGCGAGCCTCGTCTTCGTTGGATACGTCAATAACCATCATGCGTTTGCTGACCCCGACTTGAGGGGCTGCCAGACCTACGCCATTGTTGTTATACATGGTTTCAAGCATGTCTTGAGCCAGTTTGCGAGTGGCGCCGTCGAAACTTGTAATTTTCTTCGCTTTCAAGCGGAGTGTTTCGTTTGGATAATAGACTAAGGGTAGTTTAGGCATGATTTTCAAGACTTGATTAGGTGCTTCCATTGCCGATATTAGCATATTCTTGGCAAGTTTTTTGAGCCTGGCAAGCCTTATGATAGCTAAATTGCGCTTACTTTTGCATTTCTTTGGAGAGGCTAAAATGGTTAAGACTCCGGCGGGAAAGAGGGGCGGGCCAACTTTGTTTCTTGAAAAAATAACTTCCAGGTTTGACTTAGTTTTGTTAATTGCCTGCCTGCAAGCACTCCTCACCTCTGCGGCTCAAGCCGCCGACTGGGGCTACGACGGTACTGAAGCTCCGCCGAAGGCTGTTCCTCTGATCGAGCATTCAGCTGCTGCTTTGCAGAAGTCTCTGGTCAAGCCTTCAAAGAGCGTCGCTAAAGAAAGCTTGCCTCCTGCCGGGACTCCCGGCAAAGCCGGCAGCAAGCCCGCCGCGGCAAAGTCTCAAAAGCAAGCAGTATCGCCGGCAGTGCAGACCTTGCCTCCGAAAAACGCTGATGATAAGGCTTTGAGCGAAAGCCCTCATGATGCTTTTATAGATAAAGATCAACAAGCCGCACGTTGCTGGATGCAGCTATTTCAGGCTTGCAGCAAGCAAAATCTTGATTATGCTCAGCAAAAGCGAATTGAAGCTTATGTTCTGAATAAAGGCAAGCAGGGAGCAAAACAGAATGCCGAGCTTCGCTCGGTTCTCAAATTCTGGCCAAAAATCATCACGGACCTTCGTGAGAAGCCTGAAATGGAGATGCATTATGCGGATCTGTTTCGAGCCTTGCTTCGCTTGCATGAGCGAACTGCAACTGAGAAAACTAATGTTGAAGCCTCGCCTTTTAGTTCCGATGCCGACCTTATAAGCGAGCTCTTAGGCTTGCAGCGAGTTGCCGTTGCCGATGCTATTCCGTTTACCGAGGATGCCGTGAATGCATACGCCGACATGGCTGTATTTATTTATGAACAGCAACATTCAGGGCGCACCATTGATGCTAATGACAATCGCGCCCTTTTTGCAAAAGTAGTTGTTGAAAAATTCAATCGTGCACCAACCGATGCAGATCGTCGCGCTATGGCAAGTTTCGATCTGGCCTGGGCTAAATTCAAGATTATCTGGTACAGCTCAAATGAATCAACCAGAAAGCTCTTGCTGGAAAAACTCGTAAAAGTCGGGGCGAATTCTTCGCTGACCGTGACTAAAGACCCGCTGCTCGATACGGTTCTATCCAACTGGCCCTGGTCGGTGACGCCCTAGCGTGTTAGCCGAATTCTTCTCACTTTAGCTTAAGAGGCAGTCCTGAAATTGTCAAAATGACGCTTTCGGCTCTTTCTGCAATTCGCTGGTTGCTCAAGCCCAGCAAGTCTCTAAACGCTCTGCCCAGGGCTGATTCCGGTACCACGCCCCATCCGACTTCGTTGCTCACAATTATGAACTCTTTGTCTTTTGCTTTTTCCATTGAATTCAGAAGATTCTCGATCGCTTGCTTTACTTTTGCTTCATTTCTGTAGGGATCGTCGTTTTCTTCCTTTCCTGTGTTTTCCATGGCTTGGTCGTGCTCAGCACCGCCAATGGTTGCAACCAGAATATTCGTTATATATAGCGAGACGCAATCGAATATAACGCAGGCTTTTCCGTCTGGGAGGGCTTCAATAGCCTGCTCTGCCTTGCTTGGCGCTTCCACTGTTATCCAGTCTGCCGGGCGGCGTTTGCGATGCAATTCAAGTCTGCGCAATTGCTCGGGATCTTTTTCGTAAATTCTCATGCTGGCGAAATAGTAAACGGGACACTTGCCTTTGCTTGCCAGATCCTCCGCTAGAAGCGACTTTCCGGAGCGCACGCCGCCGGTGATTAAGGTTAGATTTTTCACCTTTTGCTTGCTCCCGATTTTTTCATTCTTGTATACCCATCACAAAAGCTATATCCTACAATTGCTTGAAATGTTTTGATTATGCGGTTTTTTGCTTGCCCAGAGAATGTCTTTTTCCAGCCGGAAAGTCTCGAAAGGATCGTGAGCGATCCTCCGAGTCTCATTATGACTATGAAGTATATCAAGCGTTTATGGCTGGCTATGTCAAACGCATAAACGATTCCACTCTGCGGGTTCCGATTGGCGGCGTTAGAATCGGGTCTGCTAAGTATTCAAGGCTTGCGCAAATAAATTTGCGTACCCACATTATTACATTCTCTCGATATGCCATTGAGAACGTTCCTGAGCGTGGACGGCGCTATCTGGTACTTCACGAACTTGCGCATGTCAAAGAACCGAGTCATAACAAAGACTTCTGGCAGATAGTTGCGGCTCACGAACCGCGCTACAAAGAAATCGGCAAGGAGCTCGAGCTGGCATTTCATCAGAATGTTCGCGAAGAATTGCGTCAGTCCAAAAAAGGTCTAATTCGTCAAGCCCGGCTTTTTCCGGCAAGCTTTCAGGATGATTGGGATGCCTTTCGCGATTCTCTTGAAACAGTTCCCGAAGAGGAGTTTGAAGGAATTATTGAAGGCGGCTTTGAGCTTTTCGACGCTGAAGAGCAAAGCCCATCGGCGCAAAGCGTGAATACTGACCCGGGGCTTCTTTATCCGTTTGACGGCGGGATACTGCTTCCTGCCGAGAATTTCGATTGTCACGACGGCGAGCTTGGCTCATGGGATCGCTATGAAGCCGGTATTGTCCGCGGTGGCTCCGAGCCGGTTGAAATCTGGGATGACGACTACGCAGATCATTCCTGAGCATAGGAAACCAAGACAAAGCAATCGTGAACAAGTATTCACCGAAGCTTTTCGGCAGGCAAACTGCACTCGACGCTGCTTGCAAAGCCGATTGGAAGCTCTGTAGCTCATTCTCAGCAAATCATTATGATCAGCTTCCAATCTTTAAGAATCAAGGATTTCAGCCATTTGGCGTTAAAATGAACGCTGGCTCGGACTAAGAAAAATTGAGTGGTGAGATGTCTTACGATAGCAGGCGAGTAGTAGTGACCGGCATTGGAGCTGTGAGCCCTGTGGGCATCGGCAAAGACGCCATGTGGAAATCCCTTTTGGAAGGTGAAAGCGGAGCCGGACGTATCTCACTTTTCGACCCTGATGAAATTGGGCTTGAAGTAAAAATTGCCGCAGAAGTAAAGGGGTTTGATATAGCCGATTACTTCCCTGACAAGAGGAAAATCGGCTCCATGCTCAAAGAGATGGACCGGGTTACTTTGTTTGCGATGACAGCCGCCAAGCTGGCGCTGGAAGATTCAAATCTGGATGTCAGGTCTGAAGAGCATCCCGATCGAGTCGGGACTTTCATTGGAACAGGGGTTGGCGGCTTGATTACAACCACTGCCGATCATATAAAGCTGATGGAAGGTGGTCCTAAGAAGATCGGCTTGCGTTCGATCATCAGGCTCATGCCGAATGCTCCATCAGGACAGGTTGCCATCGAGTTTGGAGCTAAAGGGCGTGCGAAAAGCGACGCCACTGCTTGTGCAAGCGGCTTAGATTCACTTTTTGATGCTTACATGTACATCAAGAGCAATCGTGCCGATGTGATGATTTCCGGCGGCACGGAAGCCTCGCTCAACCCTTTCTCGGTTGCCTCTTTCGGCAATATGATGGCTCTATCCAAACGCAACGACGAGCCGCAAAAAGCGAGCCGTCCTTTCAGCGTAGATCGCGACGGTTTTGTTATCGGCGAAGGGGCTGTAATATTGATTCTTGAAGAGCTTGAGCATGCGATCAGACGCGGTGCTCCGATCTACGCTGAAATCATCGGTGGTGGCGCGAGTTGCGATGCGACTCATATTGTGGCTCCGGATGAACACGGCGCAGGCGCAGCCAGAGCCATGAGAGAGGCTCTTCGTGATGCTCAGCTTGATCCAAGTCAAATCGATTACATCAACGCTCATGGAACTTCAACACCGTTAAATGATGCTCGTGAAACTCTGGCATTGAAGACGGTTTTCGGTGAGCATGCTTACAAGCTTCAAATTTCCAGCACCAAATCAATGGTAGGACATTTGCTCGGCGCCGCGGGTGCGATCGGCGCAGCGGCTACAGCCCTGTCATTTAGGGATCAGAGAATCCACCCAACCATCAACTTGAATAATCCCGATCCTCAATGCGATCTGGACTATGTTCCAAATGTGGCTCGTGACGCGGTTTTAACTCATGCCATGGTTGAAGCTCTCGGCTTCGGCGGACACAACACCGTGCTCGTCATGAAAAACTACAGCAACTAAGCCGGCATTATCCCGCTTTGCTGGTTCCGGCTTTTAGTTTAGTCTAAAGCTGATTTGGATCGTTCTGTGCGTTGCCTGCGACTGCAAGCAAGCTGCTGCCGGAGCTGCCGGAGCCGCTGTTATTGCCGCTGCTGCTAGCCTGGCCGTCTGTGTTTCCGCGTTCGACTGCCTCGCCGGCATTGTTGCTTACGGTGCTTTTTCCGTTGTTGTTTTGTAGATGCTGCGGTCCGACTACAAACGCATAATTCTTCGACATCAAGGAGCTGGCGTGGCTCGGGTCGCTGCTGCCCGAAGCACCGCGCTGTCCACCGAGGTTCTTATTTGCGCCGGGTCTGTATGCAATCGGTGCAGACATATAAGGATTGTCTGCCGCAAGTCTTGTGGCCGGCATTCTTGTTTTGGTGTAATCGAAATGCGGAACAGAAGTCTTGTCTTGTTGATCTATTCCCGGCGCTCTCACGACCGGCTTGTTGGCTTGTTGAGCAGCTGCACGGGAATCATCAACAGCAACATATCCCGGACCTTTCTGATAATAAGTCCAATCAAGATCGACTCCGTACGTGGAAAGGTTATGCTTGCGAATCACTTCGCGAGTATCGTGTTCGGTATTCGGCTTGCTCAGCATTTCTTTGGAGTTAAGGAAAGGCGTTTGAGAAGCGTGTTTTTCTTCACTTAAAGCCTGCTTTTTGTCTTGCTCTGCTGCTTCGTTTTTCTCTTGTTCGGCCGCTTTGCTCTCTTCGAGCTTCTTGAGCTCCTGCTCCATCTTCTCGGCGGTGCTGCCCAGGATTGCACGCAATTCAAGCGCAACAGTCGTAGCTCCTAGAATATTGCGCCAGTAGGTTTTAACGAAATCAACGGCCTGACCGCTGAATGTATCGCCGGTGCGAAGCAGGTAATTGGCTGCAGTCAATTCGCGCTGCGCGTTGTTCACTCTCAAAAGTGCATTCTCAATTTCAGATTGAGCACCCTTGCTTTGCGCAAGCAGTTGGCTCATTTCTGCAGAACTGGCCCTCAATTGCTCAATAGCAAGGCGCTGTCCTGATGACATTTCAGCTCCGAGCAGTCCCTGGGAGGCTGCTCGCATACGCCCAAGTATTTCCTGGGCCTGACCTTGCATTCCTGCCGGCAATGTAGCTATGCGTCCGTCGGCAGATGCAATCAGTTTTTCCAGAGCTTGCGCAGTTTCATTAACAGAGCGGCTCACTACTGCCTGCCGAGCAGCCTCCAGAGAAAGCTGGCTGCTTTCGATTGCGGCATGACGCTGGACTGTTTGAATTGCATCCTTCAGGTTGCGATAGTTTTCCAGACTAGGATGTTCTTTGAACAGATTCAATTTCGTTTGCGCATCGCTTGCACCGGGCACGCTGGATGGAATTTTGTCGAGCTCGCGATGCAGATTCTGAATCTGAGCGTCCTGATTTGGTGTTACCCGCGGTGCATCTTTCGGTACGACCGTATCAGTCGGGCGAGCCGGCACGGTAGTGTCACCTGGACGGAGCGGCTGCGGATGTTCCGGCTTTGGAAGCGGCGCATCCGGATGTTTGATCGGCGCAAGCGGCTCAGTTGTTTTGGGAACCAGCACCGGTTCTTTCGGTGTATTTATGACTGGTTCGCGCGGATGAAGTTCTGGAGTATTTGGGCGGACAGGATTTACCGGCTCGACTTTTGGAACCGAGAAATCATCAACTCTAGGTTTCGGTGCGAGCGGCTCAACAACTGGACGGGGCTCAACCGGCTTAATTGGTTCCACCGGCTTGATCGGCTCGATTGGTTTTATCGGTTCAGGTGTTTTTGGCGCGGCAAAGTCGTTTGTACTGAACTCTCTGGTATCAGTTTTAATCGTCGGTTCCGGTTTAACAGCGGGTTCCGGTTTAACAACGGGTTCCGGTTTAACAACGGGTTCCGGTTTAACAGCGGGTTCCGGTTTAACAACGGGTTCCGGTTTAACAACGGGTTCCGGTTTAATAACGGGTTCCGGTTTTGGTACTGTCTCGGTTTTGATAGTCGGCTCGGGTTTAACAGTCGGTTCCGGCTTGGGTACCGTTTCTGTCTTGATTGTGGGCTCAGGCTTAACCGCCGGCTCCGTCTTGGGCACCGTTTCTGTCTTGAAATTCGGCTCTGGCTTGACTGCCGGTTCTGGTTTAACGACCGGTTCAGGAGTTTTGACGGTCGGTTCAGGTTTAACGACCGGTTCAGGTTTAACAACTGGCTCGGGAGCTTTGACGACCGGTTCTGGAGTTTTGACGACCGGCTCTGGGGCGTTAACGACCGGCTCGGGAGCTTTAACGACCGGCTCAGGAGCTTTAACGACCGGCTCAGGAGCTTTAACGACCGGCTCAGGAGCTTTAACGAC
>JAIEPM010000261.1 GCA_019748395.1 Candidatus Obscuribacterales bacterium | reverse complement strand
TTAACGACCGGCTCAGGAGCTTTAACGACCGGCTCAGGAGCTTTAACGACCGGCTCAGGAGCTTTAACGACCGGCTCGGGAGCTTTAACGACCGGCTCAGGAGCTTTAACGACCGGCTCAGGAGCTTTGATAACGGGTTCGGGCGCTTTGATCACCGGCTCAATCTTCGGAGCTTTAACCAGAGGCTCGGGAGCCTTGATCACAGGCTCAATCTTAGGCGCTTTGATTACCGGTTCGCCCACTTTGAAGCGCGTTGCAAGCCCATCAACTCGACTTTCCAGGCGCGTCGAGACCGAGCCGAGGTTGCTTGGTGTGCCTGTTCCCAGTCTTGCTGCCAGAGTTTCGCTGGATTTGATGGTGCCGGCCTCGGCGGAATTGAGTATGCGGCTGGTTTGCGCAACTTTCTGCTCCATGGCGCTGACGCTCTCAGCTGCTCTGGTTTCAGCTTTCTGAACGGCGTTTTTGCCCCCTACAAAGAACAGCCCGACTGTGGTTGTGAGGTTACCCCAACCAGCTCCGGCTTCACCAGCGCCTTTCGATCCTGCCAGTGTGGACGTGAAATCCGTAGCCATGTTTTTGACTACAGTGGGGTTCTCATAAATTGTCTGCCCGGCGGTCTTAACATCTGTCAGTGTGCTCAGCGGGTCTTTAATTGAGCGGATAGTCTGATTGCCGATATTTGCCAGGTTTCGCAAACCGCCATCGACGAAGTTAAGGGCGAAGTCTGCAGTGTCGCTGCCTGTTTTGATGGCTTTGTGTTCTAAATGCGCTGCTGGGGTTAACTTGTCGGATTTGGTCAGACTGACCATGCCGAAGCTGCTTGCCGTCATTGGCAGAACGCCGGAAGCGCCAGTTAGAGAAAGTCTTTTCGCGTCTGTAGCCTCAAACAGAAGCTTCTCGGACGTAGCCTTTGTCTGGCCGGCGCCCGGAACCTCCCCCAGTTCCTTACGGACCGGCGGTGGATGGATATCAGATTGTCCATCTCCTGGTGGCATTCGATTTATCCGCTCTGTTCTTTGTCCTGTCGAGTTTTGTAGCCTTTGACCATTTAGAGTTTGCCCTGTTTATCTCTATACGGGCTTTTCAATTATTGGACAGTTTTAAAGAGTTATTGAAGAGCATATACCTGAATCTTCTAAAAAACTCATATTGGGGGTGGGGAGCCTACGTAGAAAAAATCTTATATTTTAGCTAATCTGCCCGCCCCTGCTCGCCATTGCCAATACTTCATGCCCGCAAAGCGCCCAGAATTAACATTTTGAGCCGTTTTCAGCCATTTGCCGACTGCTTTGCTCCTTTCTAAAGCCTGAAATAAGCTCCCTGAGTAAGTAATTGTTCTTGCTATAAAATCGTTCTTGCAAAAGCTATTAATGAATGGGTTCGCTGCGGATGGGGTTGGGAGAAGACATTAAAAATATTCTTGACAAGGATCCTGCCGCCAGGAGTCCTCTGGAAGTTTTACTTTGCTATCCGGGACTGCATGCTATTCAGATTTATCGCATTGCCAATCGCTTTTATCGCTTGCGCATGTTTACCATGGCGCGCTTCCTGTCGCATATTGGACGGATGCTGACCGGTATAGAGATTCATCCGGGTGCGACTATCGGCAAACGTGTTTTGATTGACCATGGCATGGGTGTTGTTGTGGGAGAAACGGCTGAAGTCGGCGACGACTGCGTTCTTTACCAGGGTGTGACCTTAGGAGCAGGCGCGGAGGCGAGAGGCGGTTCCAGCACGCGCGGCGTGAAGCGCCATCCGACCCTGGGACGGGGTGTTGTGGTCGGCAGTGGTGCGGAGATACAGGGCGCAATAACGGTTGGCGACAATGTGCGAGTAGCTTCCGGCTCTATAGTTTTGCGTGATGTGCCTCCTGATTCAATTGTGGTAGGTGTGCCTGGACGTGTCATCTATCGGGAAGGCAAGAAAGTAGAGGATGGAAAAGTTCCGGATATTGAAGCTGAAGCTTTGAAAAGCATGAAGCGTCGAATCGATGAACTGGAACGTCGTTTAGAAGCGGGGCTGCCGTTGGTCGGTGCCGCTGCGGAAAAGAAGAGTGACTTCAGATCCAGTCTTGATACGGACCCGGATACAAATTCCTCCGGGTCGGAAGGAGAAGATCCTGTGGAAGTCTTTTTGCACGGAGCCGGTATATAAGACAGTCAATCGAAAGCCCGCTGTCGAGTGGGTACAATATTCGTGGGTTTGCAATTAGGTAGCTTTGAAGGGAAAAGCATGGCAGAAACTGAGCTTGAAAAGGCATTTGGAACTCTAGCGGAAGCGCTGACGCTCACGGAGACTGAAATTGGTGAGGAAATCAACATTATTCAGCAGCAGATTGAGCAACTTCAGGAGCGCATTGTTGAGCTGAATGGCCGGCAGCAAACCCTCTCGCATGACCGGGAGTCGATTGCTGAGATGTATAAACGTTATTGCGGTGACATGGGACAGCCGGCTGAAGCTTAGCGAAATGCTAAAGGGATGTTTTTATGGCGGGAGAATCGTGCCCTTACTGCGGCACTTTGCTGACAACATCGCTGAAGTTTTGTGTTAACTGTCGTCGCTCTGTTACCGAGGATAAGATCAGGAAAGGAAGCTCTGTCGAGAGTGACTATTCGGACGAGCTTGATGAAAGCACTTCCGAGCGCAAATTCAAGCTTTCGCGAGGCAACTCTTACGATTCAATTCGCTCCGCTCGAACATTCTTTTTTACAAGCACTACTTTGTTGACTATATTTTTTGTCTATTACTTTGTGATGAAGTTTGTGATTCATCAGCCAATTCCATTTGAGAGCCAGCTTTCACTGCTAATTGATGACCTTGGCAAAGGGCGTTATTCAGATATAATTCCGCACTTGTTGAATCAAGGTTCGGATGCTTCCGGCTTACCTCAGAATCCCTGACTTGAAGAACTTCAATAAGCCGGTTTTTGTGTTTTTCCAGGATTAGTCCGGATCTTCTTCGCTTTCCGGTTTTGCTTGCGACTGTGAAGCGTTTAGTTTTTTTAGATCTTCATCTTCTGCAAAGCGAATCAATCCGTTGATGAAGAGCACTTTTAAATCATCGTATGCCCATTGCTTTTTGACGGTGGGCGAGTGATAGAGATTGGCTCGCAAGACCTTTCCGCCTGCGCCGCTTATCTCGTAAATGTATTCTCGATCAAAAAACGGCGCTGCTTTAACTACGAGAAGCTGACCTTTTTTTAGCTTCTCCGTATCTAATTGAAATTGTTTTTTTGAAGAACTCATTTGCGACTAAATCAGAGCTAACTGTTCTTCGGCAATTCTGCACTTAATTTCCAGCGAGCTACCTGCCAGCATTTGCATCATTTTTGCATCGCGCATCAGACGCTCAACGGGATATTCTTTCGAGTAACCGTAACCGCCATAAATTTGCACCGCATCGGTGGCGGCGGCCATGGCCGCGTCTATTGCAAAGGCTCGAGCGCTCAGAGCCTGAAGCGGATCTTTTATACCTTGATCAAAAAGACTTGCGGCTTTCCAGCTCATCAACCTTGCGCACTCGGCATTCTTTGCCATGTCTGCAAGCATGAATCCGATAGCCTGGTGCTTCCCTATCGGCTTGCCGAAAGTTTCTCGTTCTTTTGAATAACGAATACTGTTTTCCAGAGCGTTTCTGATCAGCCCTGCGGCGTGGGCTGCCAAAAGCGGCGCGCTGATACAGTTGGACTCAAGCAGTACTTCGTCTCCCTCTCCAAAGCTGCCGAGCAAGTTGCTCTCGTTTAGCTCTAGATTCTCAAAATCCACAAGGCAAATGTCGGCGCAGCGTTTGCCCAACTTTGCTGCTTCTGCACCGCGGGTGATACCGGGCAAATCAGCCTTAAAAACTAACGCTGAGTTTCTGCCGTTACTAAGATCTTTTGCAAGAAGGAAGTACCAGGATGCATGGCGACCATTAATGCAGCTCACTTTCATGCCGTTCACTATGAATTTATCACCCTGCTTTTGCACTGACGCTGAGGCGGATGGATAGGATTCAGTCTCTGATTTTGAATTGAAGCAGAAACCGGCAAGGCCTGCCTCAGTGCATAAGCTGCTCAAGTACTCTTCTTTCTGCTTATCGGTTCCTGAGAGAATTACTGCTGCGGCTGCCAGAAAATTGCCTTCGAACACAGCGGCTAGTCCTCCGGATGCGGACCCGGCTTCCTCCGCCATCACTGCGCAGTCCCAGAGCGGAAGTCCTAGACCGCCGTAGGCTTCTGGAATGTAGCTGCTTGCCAGTCCGAGCTCGAACGCGGCTTTATAAAGCTCTTCCGGGAATTTTCCTTCGTGGTCGAGTTTTTCGCTTTTGCTTGCTACTTCGTTTTGAAAAAAGTCTCTGGCTAGAGCCTGATATTCTTTGCTTTCCTGGCTCAGGACTAAATCTGTCATTGCGCATATTCCTCGCTCGAATCCGACTATTTTAGCGCTTCAGGGCATCAGATCTATATCTAATAGGCCGGCAAGCTTACATAAAATTCAAGGGGGCTCTTTGTCGGGCGCCGATTTCTGGAAATTGGCTTTCAGTAAGTTTGCGCGGGTTTACCGGCGTTTTCTAAATTCTTCTTCACGAGGACGGATTAATACTTGTCAGGTTACACTTGAAGCGTGCTTCTTGACCTGTCGGCAATAACTGGTCATCATAGCTGCTGAAAGGATTTTTCGGGATTATGACACTCAAGATTGCGCCATCAATTCTCTCTGCAGATTTTGCCAATCTGGCGGCTGAGATCAAACGTGCCGAAGACGGCGGAGCTGACTTCATTCATGTTGATGTCATGGATGGGCATTTCGTGCCCAACCTCACTATCGGCGCGCCGGTCGTCAAAAGTATCCGCAAGAATACACATTTGCCTTTAGATGTACATTTGATGATCGAAGAACCGGACCGATATCTGGAAGACTTTGCTAAAGCCGGTTCCAATTTGCTGACGGTTCATTCCGAAGCTTGTATCCATTTACAGCGCACTTTGGCTGAAATTCGCAAGCTCGGTATGAAAGCCGGAGTTGCATTGAATCCTGCGACTCCGCCCGAGCATCTTCAGTATGTTCTTCAAGACATAGATCTTGTTCTTGTAATGTCTGTGAATCCAGGATTTGGCGGGCAAAAGTTTATTCAAGCGGTGTTGCCGAAGATAAGAGCAATTCGCCGCATGTTTGATGAAGCAGGTCGCAAGGACGTGCTCATTTCAGTCGACGGTGGAATTAACGCCGAGACTGCAAGACTGGTTTCAGAAGCCGGCGCAAGCGTGGTTGTCGCCGGTAAGAGTGTATACGGTGCCCCGGATCTTGCTGCTGCCATCAGCGAACTACGCGCTGCGGCTGTAGACATCAAAGCTGGGGCTGCATAGGCTTTCTCAAAGGAGTTCAACTGTGTTAAGCAAGAATCATTTGATAGCTCTTCTAGCGGTGCTGAGTCTCAGCCCCGCTTGTATGGCGCATGACGACGAAGAGAAAGACGCCTGGATTATGGACACTTCCGAAATTGGAAAGTCCAGAAACGGAATTATTCGCAACGACCAGATTCTTGAGATGGGTGTGCCCACTGCCAGCGCTCTACAGCTGGAAGGCGAAAGCTCAATGAGAATGGGGCAGCTGGACCGCGCAATTGTTGCTTTGCAAAGAGCAATTGAGCTGGCGCCGCTTGATCCGGACAAAAGACTTCTTTATGCAGAAGCTCTCGAGAAAAAATTGATGTCGCAAAAGCAGAAAGATCGTGACCCGCGCTTCTACAACTTTGTAGTCAAGCAATGGCTTTTCATTCTGCAAAAGGCTGATTTCCCGGATCAGAAAGTACAAGCAGGCTCGCACTTAGTGGCACTTACCGGCACTTCACCACGTATGTTCGAGAAGCCGCACAAATTCCTGGCACGTGTTTTGTTGCCGGAAGACGGCAGCAAACCAGTAGTCCTGGCTGGAGAGAAAGCTCCCCGCAAGCAGGTTGCTCATAAACAAAGCGACGACGATTTCGGCAAAGAGCCCCGCTTCTAAGAATTCGCTAAATATTGAAAGACGAGACAGTATCAGGCAGGATGCTGTCTCGTCTTTTGGCGGCAGAATGCGTCTTCGATATTATGCCGCCGGCCGAACAATGGAGTCGCAAGGACGGCTGACTAAAGGATCGCAGCTTATAGCAAATCTGAGATTAATGGCTTCATTCTAAAGAAGGACAGAACTTGGGACTCTGTCTGCCATAATGGTCCTGGAAAGCCTTAAGGCGCTTCGCGGGTCCCGGATATCTATCCAAGGAGATGGGTAATGTACTTCAAGCAGTTTTTTCTCGGTTGTCTAGCTCACGCCTCGTATTTGATTGCTGACGAGAAAAGCAAAGTCGCTGCCGTCGTCGATCCGCAACGAGACATCGAACAATATCTGGCGGAAGCCGACGCGCATGGATTCAAAATCAAGCACGTGATACTGACTCACTTTCACGCCGATTTTCTGGCAGGACATCTTGAGCTCAAGGACAAACTTTCTGCAACTATTCATCTTGGGGCTCGCGGCAAAGCCTCTTATGAGCACAACGCCTGCAAAGATGGAGACAAAATAGTACTCGGTGAGAATGTCGAGCTTTCGATTTTGGAAACGCCCGGACATACACCTGAAGGTATTTGCATTCTCGTTTTCGATCGCGAGAAAAATGCAGAGCAACCCCATGCCGTGCTGACTGGGGACACGCTTTTCGTCGGCGATGTCGGTCGCCCTGATTTGCTTGCGTCTGTAGGCGTAACAGCCGAAGAACTTGCCGGTATGCTTTATGATTCCCTGCATCAGAAGTTGATGACCTTGCCGGATGAAACTCTGGTTTATCCGGCACATGGAGCGGGCTCTATGTGCGGCAAGAATCTCGGCAAAGAGTCATTTTCAACTATCGGGCAGCAGAAAAAATTCAACTACGCTTTGAAAATTTCAGATCGCAGCGAGTTTATAAATACTGTTTCGGCCGATCAGGCTGAAGCGCCCCAGTATTTCGGCATGAATGCAGAATTGAATAAACAGGAGCGCAAAATGTTGCATGAGCATTTGCCGAATGCCATGACCGCGATTCCTTTGGATGAAGTGCTCAAGCTCAAAGCAGAAGGCGCGCAAATACTTGATACACGCAGTCCCGGAGAATTCGCTGGCGGGCACTTGAAAGGCAGCGTGAATATCGGTCTGGGCGGCAATTATGCATCATGGGCGGGCACAGTGCTTGATCACCAGAAACCTCTGGTCATCATAGCTAATCCGGGAAAGGAAGCTGAATCTGCTTTGCGTCTTGGTCGCATTGGCTATGACAATGTGGTCGGCTATCTCGCCGGCGGCGCTCCGGCGTTTCTTTTCAGACCTGAGCTGGTTTCTCAATTTGAAAGACTTTCTGCAATAGATCTCCGCAGCGAGCTGAGTTCTGCCGATGCGCCTAATGTTCTTGATGTCAGAACTGAAACGGAGTGGCAGGGCAAGCATATTGATGGTGTGATCAACATTCCGTTGAATCAGTTGAATCGCCGCCTGGCCGAAGTTCCGCGCAATAAACGTCTTATCGTCCACTGTCTGGGCGGCTATCGTTCGATGATTGCAGCCAGCATACTTGAAGCTAACGGTTTTGAGAACCTGACTGATCTTGCCGGTGGTATCAATGCCTGGCTTGATGAATCGTATCCTGTAACTCGGGAAAAAGCTGCTGCTACTTGCAGTTAAGCTCCGCGCCCCGGAATCTCTCTCAAGCTTGCTCTCTTTGCTTTTTTGCTTTATTAAGCAGAATCTTGCTCAGGCTTATCAATGATTTGATCGCACCGGCGACGGTGGCGATTAGACCAAGTATCATCCAGGTCCAGCAGGGATGGTACTCGGCAAGATGATGTTTGATTGAAACGCTTTGAGCAGGCATTGAAGCATCGGGAATGCAGCTAAGAAGCAGCAAGAAAGCACCGATAAAAGTGGTCAGAATGCCGAATGCCAGCCAAACGAGGCTGAAAGGGCAAATCCAGAGCAAAGGGAAAAAGCCGACCAGCAATATGGCGTCCGGCAGCCAGATCTGCTCTGAACTTGGAGGAATTGCAAAACTAAATGCGATGCTTAAGACCCAGAGCAAAAGGGCGGAAAGACCGGCAATTTTTTTCCTTGAGTCCGCCTTTTTGCCTTCTCCGGAATTCTCTTGCCCTGCCTGAGTTTTAGCCATTCTCGCGCAATGCCATCTCTCTGACATTGTCCATTAGTTTCTTGCCCTCGTTGGGCACGTCCTGTGCTGTTTTAAGTCGGCTTACCTGAAACTCCGCAAAGTCGACCTTGTCGAAATCACCAAGTCCACGATTTCTCCAGAGTCTGTTCAGCACTTCCGTTCGTCTTTGTTCTCTTGGAAGATCGTCGGCCATCAACAACTCACTTGCACCCAATGATTGCAAATACTTGTTTAGTGTATCCAGAATTGATTGCTGTGGAAATGCATCTTCTATTTCACCACCGCTCCAGATGTGCAAATAATCTTGCTCACGTAACACATCGGTAATTGTGTCTGCCTGTTCGATCGCGTCCTGATCTACCACGCAAAGTATGGGAATGCGCGTGGCATCCTGCAATTGCAGGTAACGGCGAAGAAGTTGATTGGCGCCCCCGCAAGCTATAAAAGTAGCAGCAACTGCGGCACTTTTATTAGTTGAAAGTGCAAGGAATTTCGGAAGAAGAATCGTTTCCGTAATACCTTCGACCAGAATAATCAAAGAAGGTTGGAAATTACTGGGCAAGTCTTCTCTCAATTCTTTGAGCAAGCTGCAATATTCACCATCAAGCTCGATGAGGGACTCGCAATCGAGCTCGATTCTCAACTTGTCTATTTTATTTAGTAGTGCGCAAACAAAATCGGCAAGCGGATCATCAGTCCACGGGCCGTGAGATTCAAGCACCCGCCAGTAAGGTACGAGATTCCAGGCCAATGCCAGGCTGCTGGCTTGCGCAGCGCTTGCTGCTTCGCCCAGAATTTTTTCAGCTATTTGAAAGAAAACTTCGCCGCACTCCATAGGCACGTCGTCGTTGCTTTGCGAAAGAAACCAGAGTTCGAAGTCTGCTGCCTCAAATCGCTTCAAGTCCTGCATTGCCATAAGCAGGTTGAATACTCTTGAACTCGTATCAAGGAGGTCTGCCGGGGTGCCGAAAACCTGTTTGAAGCACTCTTGTTGTTTGGAAAAGGGAAGCTGCGAAAGGT
>JAIEPM010000055.1 GCA_019748395.1 Candidatus Obscuribacterales bacterium | reverse complement strand
TCATGGTGCGGGAGTTCTCTGCCAACTACATCGACCGGTCGCACCGTGGCAACCAGATTCTGGAGCAGATTGCCAGACTGCAGGAAATGCCCACGCTCGGGGTGCTTTCTCTCAGCATTTTCCTGAGCACCTGGACTGCATCAAGCCTTTTCGTAGAGGTCTTTGATGCACTCAATCGCATCTACGGAGTGCGCGAGCATCGCCCCTGGTGGCGGCTCAGATTGCTGGCAATCATGCTGGTGATTTGCCAGTGCGTGCTGATCTTCGGCTCACTGCTCACAATCGTATTCTGGCCTCAAATCATGCTCTGGGCAGGGCTTTCCGACGCCGAGACCAGCACGCTCAGCCTGCTCAAATGGTTCTTGATGTTCTGCTTGATGATGCTCAGTTTCGGTCTGACTTACCAGTTCGGACCGGCAGTCAAGCAAAACAAGAAATGGGTTAGTCCCGGTGCACTCTTCGGCACTGTCGTTTTCCTGCTTGCCTCTTACGGCTTCCGGGTCTACGTGCAGTATTACGCCAACTACAGCAATGCTTATGGACCGCTGGGCGGCGTGATGATGCTGCTGCTCTGGCTCTATATCTCAAGCCTGGTGCTGCTCATGGGCGCCGAGATGAATAAGCTTGCTCAAATCGCCACGCACAAGGACGACTGAGCCTCCCGCAAAGAAACCCGGCCGGGCTGCCGGGTTTCTTTGCTTTCTTCTATTATCCACTATTTCCTATAGTTTCTTAAAAGCAGCGAAGCGGCTCGAGTAAACAATGATTAGCTCTTTGAGTTTCCCGGGTAGAAAAGAAAAGTTGCCGGACAGAGAAGTTCGAAAATGGAATCCACGCTCTCCTCCTTTTTAGACACGCTCAAAAGCCTCTCCGGGGAGAATCAGAAAACACCGATATATCAAAGGCTGACGGATGGCTTCAAGAAAGCTATTGACGAACTCGCATTGATGCCTGGTTTAGCCCTGCCTTCCACCCGTGAGCTTGCCAAATATCTGGAGCTTTCACGTTCAACTATTGTTCGCTGCTACGAAGACTTGCTGGCTCAGGGGTATATCGAAACTTACGACGGCATAGGAACTTTTGTAAGGCGAAAAAGCAAAGAAAGCAAGAACGAATCCAGAGAGCAAGCGGAACTCAAGCTTTCTCAAACAGCAAAAAAAATGATGACAGCAAAGCGCAAAAAGCTTTTTGTGCATGATTTCCCCGAAATGAATTTCGGCTGCGCGCCAGCCGAACTGCTGCCGATCAAAATCTGGCGACAGCTATTACTCAAGAATTGCCGCGAGTTTGAGTTCTCAAAACTGGATTACGGTAAGGAGCCCTTCGGTTATCCGCCATTGCGAAAAGCTTTACTCGAATATCTTCGCCGGGCAAGAGCCGTGCAGGCTGAACTTGAGCAGCTCATTGTTTTCCCTTCGGCGCTTTACGGCTTGCACCTGCTGAGCAACCTGCTCAGTGACCAATCAACAATAGTGGTGATGAGCGATCCGGGATTTGCATATGCAAGAGAAACTTTTAAAAACAGTTCGGCAAAGTTGCTATTCTTGCCGACCGACAGGCAGGGACTGAAAACCGGAGAGCTGCTTGCCCTTGCTGAAAAACCGGATTTAATTTACCTCAATCCGTCGCAGCAGCAGCCAGGCGGGGCGATGCTTTCACTTTCACGCCGGGAAGAACTTATCGCTTATGCGACCGCAAACAACGCTTTGATAATCGAAGACGACTTCGATTGCGAGTACCTGCACACAAGCGCACAACAGCCTTCAATTCAGGGTTTAAGCAAAATAGACAACGTAATTTACCTAGGCAGTTTTTGGAACACTCTTTATCCGCTTATTAACGCCGGATTCATGCTTATCCCGAAGTCGCTGATTGAAACCTTCGAACAGGCATGGCATCTGACCTATCATTCCTTTCAAACTCAATTCCCCAGCCTGGAACAGGCAACACTGGCTGAATTTATCGAGCAAGGTCATCTCGACAGACATTTGCGCAGCAGCTCCAAAATATATTCGGCACGTTGGCGAGCCCTGCTTCATGAACTAAATAAAGAATTCAGCTCAAGCGAAATTGAGATTTCCAAAGAACCCTCCGCCTTCAATCTTTTACTCAGGTTCTCGCCGATATTCGAAAGTGAAAAACTCCGCGAAGCAGCCATTGATGCCGATTTACCGCTGCTGCCTTGCCTCGAATATTATGCATTTGAAAACAGCGCCAAGCCAAACGAATTTTTAATTCCATTTGCTCAATTTGACGAAGAGCAAATCAAAAGTCGCGTAAAAACTTTTGCAGGCATAGTTAAGCGCGTACCACTGAAGCAAAGTTAAACATACCACTGCCAGTTAACGACAGGCGTAACGCAGGGCTAAGGCCCTAAGCTAGCCTATTATGACTTGTTTCTCTTGAGTTACTAAAGGCAAGATTGAGTTCTCTTCCGAACTCTTCGCCGGCATCGAAACAAACACAGCAATCGTCTTGCAACAAGCCATTTCAAGCAGAGGAACGCTTAACGAGCGCCCTCTTACTTGCCTTGCTCGCCTGCGGCAAGAGTTCAAACAAAGATCTTTAACTTAGTACTCAAGTCACCATGTCATGAAAACGACCACCTGCGAGTCCGTGGGTAATTTCTTGTTCCCGGAAGGACGGCTGAGCGCCGACTTCCCCTGGACCTGGAAGCGTGCCGCCAAGGCATACTTCATCACCTTCGGGCTCTTTATGCTGGGCAGCTTCCTGCCCGTGCTTATCTTCATCACCTTTATGCTCGGAAGCCAGCTCTACTTTCCCGAGTTCCACGAAACTGCAATGAGACTGATCGCGAACCCCGACGGCATGCCGAACATGGGGTTCATGGTCGCTCTCACCGTTACATCCTTCCTCATGGGCATGGGGCTGGAGCTGGACTATATCCGCAAAGAACTGGCAAAGGATGGACATAGCCTCAGAGGGGTTGTCGGTATGAATCTGGACAAGATTCCCGGCAACAGCTTTCTAGCCAAAAGCTGGGGAGCGCTCTGGCGCGCCGGCCTTGCCTATCTGGGCTTCAGCCTCTTTTCCGCCCTGGCTCTGCAGTTTCTGCCGCAGCCCGAACAGCCCACGATCGACTTCATTCGCTCTCTATCAGGTCACGCGCTTTCGATCACCTTCGTGCTCGTGGCAATAGGCGCGCCGCTCTTTGAAGAGCTGATTTTCCGCGGCTTCCTTTTCCAGATGTTCCGCGGCACTTTCAGGCAGGGACGCTGGTTTGCCGCTCTTGCTTCAAACCCGAAACTCGCCGACCTGGCCGCAGTCGTGCTGAGTGCTGCCGCATTTGCTTTTCAGCACTTGCAGTTCCACCCCACGACTCTGCTTTTCCTCTTTCTCATGGGATGCTTGCTCGCTGAGCTCTATCGGCGCACAGGCAGCCTCATCCCCAGCATGATTCTGCACGCGATTAACAACGCCGTGTCGTTTTATCTGGCCACCCACTCACACTAAAGCTGCTTCGGCAGCGCATTTTTGACGATGAAAACACGAATCACACTCATCGCGCCGCTTTTCGTGCTGGCGCTGACACTCGGCTTTGCCGCAGTCAACAGACAAAAACCGCTGCCGCCTTTGAGCGGGCTCGACAAAGAGCTCCTGGCACCGGAAAAGAAGCATCGCGTTCAGATTCAGCCGATGCCGGAGAATAGCGAGGAAGCCTTCCGCAGGCTTACAAACACGGCGGACGGCAAACCCGTAGCACTGGAAATCGCCTATCGGAACGGAGATTGCGCTGTTTACAAATACGACATCTTTGGCCGCAGGCAGAGCTTCAGGCGTAACTTCGCCGACGGCAAGCTCCGCGAAGAGCGGCACTTCGACCAGCAAGGCCGGACTTACGCCGGCGAAGAACATCGTGCCGACGGCAGCCTGGTCTGGAGCAGCGCCAGCGATGACGAAACGAGCGTAACCAGAGCCTACTGGGCTGACGGCAAAACGCTTTTCATGTCGCTGGAAAAAGATGCTCAATCCGCCACTGCGACTTACTACCGGGCAAACGGCAAAAAGTGGATGCTGGAACTGCACGACAAATCGGGACGCCCGGTTTTGCAGCAAGCCTTCACGGAAGAAGGTCGCCTGCTCTGGGAGCTGAAGCCGGTGCCGAAAGCGGAACTAATCGCTGAAATCAAAAAGCATCTCGATAACAGCGACCCGGAAGGTGAGCATCTTCTTTCCGAGTTGCAGCGCTACTCGCGACTTTGCGTCTTCCGCAGCGATGGAACGATCGAGCGCCGTTATCTAGTCAGCTGGGGCAGGTCTGAAAACAATCCGGACTTCAGCGACCCGGACGACGAACTCAGCGAAGGCTCGCAAAGCCCGAGCGCTCAAGCGCCGAAGAGCATGGAACGCCCACACTACCGGCTTGTGCAGATCGAGCTCATGGACAAGAGCGGAAAGCAAATTGAAAAAGTGCTGCGTCTGAGCGAAGCCAGCGAGGTCAGCTGGGGCGGCGTCAGGTCGGTGCTCTATCCGCTTGCCGATGAGAAAGCACTGGTAAAAATGCTCGGTCAAAACGGGCTGGTGATAAGCCAGTTTGTCGCAGACGAGCAGGGCAACAGCACAGAGGAAGTGAACAAAAGCCAGCGCGACCTTGGCAGCGAAACTTTCGACGAAGAAATTCTCGCCTTGCCGAAAACGGACGATGCGCTGAAAGCCTGGAAAGAAGCCGAAAGAGAGCACTCTCTGCTGCTTGGATCGGGCGAATAAGAAACGCCGAAATCCCGGAGATGCCATATCACTATGGCATCTCCGCTTTTTGCCGCCTTCTACTATCTTCACTCGTATTTTTTTTTAAGCACCTCGAAATAGAAATCTTGCACTAGAGCTGAGCTAAAACAGGAGTTTTGTCGATGCTATGGGTAAGTCTCAAATAGCAGTGCTAACAAAGTTGTTCAGTTCAATTCAAACTGGACACGACTAAATCTGGGGGAATGTTTATGCAAAAAGGCAAAGGCAAAAAATCAAAGAAAATTGCAAACAGCAATCTGCTCTTTAAGGACTTGCCGGGTCTTGTATCTGAAACACCAGATGAGATGATGAATAAATTGGGCGGCGCTGTCGCGAGATCGTCACATGAACTGCCCGGACATGCGCAGTTTGACCCACTGGCCGGAACGCATATTGTCAGTTCAGGACCAGAGTCCGGGCATTCAAGCTTCACAGCGCCGAATCTTGCTCATTTGAAAGATCTTGCAGCTGTGCATCCTGCTCAGGAGCACGAAGATACGCAGGAGCAGCACGATTTCAAGCAAGCAGCAGAACTAAATCTGCTCAGCCGGACTCATACTCAGGAAAGTCCAAGTAGCGATATCGCAAATCACATAACAGCAGAACATCATACTGAAACAAGCGGACTTGGAAGCACTGACTCGGCCGGCACAGACTGGACGCAAAAAGCCACTCAAGCTGAGTCCGAAGCCGAACAGTATTCTCAACAAGGGCATTACAATCAAGCTGCAGAATACTATATTCAAGCAGGCAAAGACTATCTGAATGTGCAATTCGGAAGTGGCGACTTAAATGCAGCTCAAGCCTTCGAACAAGCCGCCGCCATGTACTCGAATGTAGTGAACATACACGGCGACAGATCTGCCGCATCATTCGACAACATAGCCACGGCTTACTCGGATGCAGGACAGGCCTACGGCTTTGCCGGACACTGGAACGAGTCCGGTCACGCTTACAACAATGCAGCGGCCAATTATGCTGCAGTTGTTCTGAACCACTACGACAGCTCGCCGGCCGCTTACTCAAATATTGCCGGTGCCTATTTCAACTCAGCACTTGCATACAACGCAGGCAACAACTATAACGAAGCCTGCACGCAGTTCGGCAACGCCGCCAGCAATTATATTCAAGCCGGGGACAATCTCAACGCGGCGCGCTCATTTGAACGCGAAGCGCAAGTAAATGAATCGGCAAATATGACCTGGCAAACGCCTGTAAACTGGCAAAATGCCGGGCATTATTTCGCTTTGGCCGGAGATAGCAGCCAGGCAGCATCTTCATACAGTCAAGCAGCCTTCTTCTACAACAGCGAAGGAAGCCACAGCGCCGAAGCAGCGCATTGCTCCAGACTCGCCGGAAACTTTGATCTTGAGCAAGGAGATTACCACTCCGCAGCTTACGACTTTCAGCAAGCTATCAACAATTACCCAGCCTCAGACCAGAGCCAATTAGCTGAGTGTTACCAGGGTCTGGGTCAGGCCTCGCTCCAACTCAAAAATTACAGCCAGGCAGCCGAGGCCTTTGTAAACGCCGGAAATCAATTTAACGGCAGTTATTTCAACCATCCAAATGAAGCCGGTGCGGCTTTTGAAAAAGCAGGTCAGCTCTACAGTCAACTCGGCCAGCAAAGTGCAGCAGCCGAGGCTTATACAAATGCAGCCAATAGTTTTTCGGCGGCAGTAAATCTCAAGGGTGACAACAGCGCCGAAATATTCGATGAAATAGGAACAGCCAATTATAACGCCGGACAGGCTTATAATGCGCTCGGCTCAAATCAAGCCTATACATGCTTCGACCATGCAGCCAGCAATTTGATGAAAGCAGCCGGCATGTATCAGAATGAAGGTCATTATAACGAAGCAGCCCAAGCCTACCAAACTGCAGCAGAATCATACTCCAATGCAGGCGATTCTACTAACTCATCTGCAGCCTGGAAAAGTGCTGGCTCCGCGATAGAAACAGAGGCCGGAAATTACGCTTCCGCAGGACATCAAAATGAAGCAGCCGGCGCTTATGAAAAAGCAGCTCAGATCTTCGCCGACGGTGAACTCTACACTCATGAACAGAATGCCTGGGCTGCTGCTGCATCCACTCTCAACAGCTTAGCGAAGGCTGCTCAGACAGCTGGAGATTACAGTAAAGCTGCAGAAACTTTCGAGCGTGCGGCAAGTGATTTCAATCAAGCATCTAACTCTATGGGATCCAGTTCTTACAACGCTGATATTAGCGCAGCCTGGGCAAACGCAGCCGATAATTTCAGCATCGTGGGCAAAGCCGATATCGCAGCCGGACATTTCAATCAGGCTGCCGCTGCTTACGAAAGCGCAGCTCAGGGATACTCGAATGCCGGTGCTTCGGCAGAGGCTAAAACAGCTTACGCCGGTGCGGCAAACGCGTTTGAATCGATAGGCAATAGTGATTTAAGCGACAAGAATTATGCAGGAGCTGCCACAGCCTTTGAAAACGCAGCGCAGGCATTTTCAAAGGCCGGAAACAGCCAGGAGGCTATAACTGCCTACGCAAGCGCAGCAAGCAGTTATGAATCAGTAGGCAATGCTGATTTAAGCAACAGAAATTACGAAGCTGCCGCTGCCGCATTCCAGAGCGCAGCTCAAGCTTTCAACAATGCAGGCGAAACAAGCAAAGCGGAGTCGGCCTGGGCTAATGCCGGACAAAGTTACGAAAACATCGCTCAGAATGCTGCTGCTTCCGGTCATCCAAACCAAGCGGCTTCTGCATACAACGAAGCCGGCAACGCCTACAAGCAGTCCGGCGATTTGCAAGAAGCAAGCGGCGCCTTTCAGTCTGCAGCAAACGAGTATATTGACGCAGCCAAAGCTGCCTCAAGTAACCCGCACAACTGCTGCACGGACTTACAGCAAGCCTACAATGAGTTCTACGCTGCACTGTCTTCTTATACGGATGGAAGCCGCGAACAGATGCAAATCTGGCAAAGCATGCAGGAAACTTTCAACGGACTGTGCACTTATTTCACACAGAGCGGCAGTCATGATACTGCCGCATCAGCCTTTGCCGGTGCATTAGCCGCCGGAGCTCAAAATCATCAGCAAAGTCCACCGGTACCTCCAATTCCGCGACAAAACTGAGCGTTCAAATAAAAGAATCACAAAAACTTCGAAACCCCGCGAGCGCTGCCTTACAGGCGATGCTTGTCGAGCCGCGCTACTATTCCTCATCGTATATTCTAGCGAAGCAAAAAACGGCACGGCTCCCGGCAGCAACGAAATTAATCGTCGTGCCGGGAGCAATGCAATCGTCAAAGCTCAGCCGAGAGCCCAGTTGCAGATGCCCTGAGCCCAGTCGGGAGTCTTTTTCTCGCGCTGCCAGCTATCTTTGCGAAACACATACCAGACCTGTGATTTGACCTGGCAGTAGACCCCGGGAAGCAGTTCTTCCAGAACAGCATAGCTGTATCGATAGCTCGACATATGACCGGCATCGCTTTGAATTGCCCGGCGAGCCTCTTCCAGAGAATGGAACCAGCCCACAGGACGCGGGCTTTTACCCTCATTTTCGCAAAGCGTGATCGTATAAATCGGCTCAGCTTCAAGAGCTTCAGCGGACGAGTCTTCGTCTTGCGAAAAGAGTTTCAGCACTTTCAGACAAATCAATCCGCCCAGGCCGCCCGATACGGAAAGGACAAGAGCCACTCTCCGATAGTCGATATTCGAATCACCCTGCAGCCAAAGCAAAGTTGCAAGCAGCAAAACCGGTGAGGCGGCGCCCAGAGCGAAAGTGAGGAAAGAACTTTGAGGGCGCGAAAAGAAGGCGCGTTTAAGGCCCAAACCGATGATCGCACCGATAAGTCCAAGCAGAGCAGAGATGAAGATCAAGATCATGTTGGTCGTTTGCTCACTAAATTAGAAGCTTTTGCAAGTGCAATCAAAGCCCCCGCAAGAGAATGCAGACTTCAATAACCGAGCAAATCCCGGCATTGAGCGATGCGCCGCTGCAGTTCCTCCGGAGTGCCCGGACAGCTGTCCGGCCATTCCGAGATGATGCTGGCAGCCACTTTGTAATCACGGAGCGCCTCGCGATAGTTTTCTTGACCCATGAGCGCATGAGCACGCTGAGCAAGAATTACACCGAAGGTCCAGTGATCGGCTCCAAGATTGAGCCTCTGTGCCTTCAGACTGCGCTCGGCAGTTTCGAAAGCCTCCTGGAAGCGCCCTTCTTCGCTGAGCGAATAGATGCCCCAGGCTTCGTCGATGGCAGGCTGAGCACGCTCTTTGTCGCGGCAACTTTGCAGGTTGCAGGTGATGCGCTCGCGCAATTCACCGTGCTCAGGGAGTGACTGCGTGCAGATTGAAAGCGCCTGTTCAAGAAGAGGAATGCCCTCGGCATAGCGCTGCAACAAGCAGTGGCAGCAGCCCATCTGGTT
>JAIEPM010000304.1 GCA_019748395.1 Candidatus Obscuribacterales bacterium | reverse complement strand
ACGCGGAACTTGCAGGCGACGTTGGTGCCCATCAACTGAGCGACGCGCTTGCGACCGGCTTCCAGATATTCGGCAGGCAAGCCGCAGTCCGGGCCGGGTTCGACGGTTTCGAGCGCGTAAATGCCGTCCACGAGTTCATCGAGGCCGGTCTGCTTGGCGCGGGCGAGCACCATGTACATGGGCCCGTCCGAAACGATGACGACAGGGATGCCGGCTTCACGCAGGGCGACAAGCGTCTCCTTGACGAAGGGATAGGCTTGCGAGTAACGCAGGCGATTCTGAGCCAGAGCCGCCCAGAACGGACCGGCGATCTGCGCTTCGAATTCCTGCGCGTTGCCCTTGAAGCGTTCGCGGATCCACGTGAGTTCGAGCAACCACGGGTATTCGTGAGTGCCGTACTCGTTGACGACGCGACCGATTTCGCGCGAGATTTTGTCGAGGTCCGGCTCGCCGATGATCTTGGCGATGCGCGGAACTTCCGACTCCATCGTCGGGACGAAGTAGGCCCAGAAGGCATCGGTGAGCGTCAGGTCCATGTCGGTCATCACGAACTGAACGTTGTGACGACCAACCGCGTGGACGATGGTGGTGTTGGCGCCCTTGGGGGCAGGCGGGGTGTTGGGCGACTTGCGATCCGGCTTGGCTGGAGCTTTGCTCGTGTGACGAGGGCTCTTGGCCGGACGCTTGGTCTTGTTGCTGGTTCTGCTGCTGGTCTTCTTGCTTGTGCGCTTTTCCATGTGCTGGTTCCTTTCGGTTGCTTGTGTGTTCGAATCAACGAAAAAAATCAGCGAGTCACTGACCCGCTGAGACGGCAGCTGAAGCTGCCAAATCAAGACCCAGACGGGTCCGTGGACATTCCTTCGGTACTACTCCTGAAGCGGCTTGCTCCATCCGGTCTGACAGACAGGCGGAATCAAACTGCTATGTGCTCCAATTGCTTGGTATGCGTGGTTGAGCTCCTGTGTGAGAGTGAAGAAAAGATGTAACTCGACCCTAGTGCCGAGCAGCTATGGGAAGCAAGTTTCACGCCCTAAGGGTGGCGTTCCTCAGGACACAGACGGGCTCTAAAAAAAGAGCTAAATGCTCGCAAATTTGCCCTTTTGAGCAGCCTTCGCCCTACGTGTTTCACGCCTAAAAAATGCACTTGACGATTAGCTCAACTAGCTACATGCCCTGTTAAGTTTCAGGTTGGCCCCGCTAGCTCAATATGCATGCAAACGAAAAGAAGACTCCAAAGCAGCACAGGCCGGCAATCTCTCGCGCAGCTTAGTCACGTCTAAGCATTAATCCCTGCCGCAGGCGCCCTGCGGGCTTGTGTTGGACGGCCCTGAATAATTAGTTTCAAGGTGTTCCAGATTTCATTCCCCGACAAGCCCCGTAGCCCAGTCAAAAACTCAATCGCAGAGCTTTCACCTTCCCAATCTTCTGGTTCACGCCGGAAACAGGAGGGTCGCGCATTTGAGTAGGGACGAACGGTGCCTGCCAGAGCAAACCTGGTTCTCCAATTCTTAGCAAACCGGACTAACAGTTCGGCGAGCCAAAACAGCAGCGCAGAGACCTGCGCTGTTTTTCAACAACCTCTGAAAGGAGAAACACACTATGTCGAAGAATCGCAAAAATGCTCTGAAGATCGTCCCCGGACAGGATCTTCACCCTGCCCACCTGGCACGCATCATCAAGGCCAGCCAGGACTACACCGCCGAAGTCAACGCGAACCGCATCGAATACCCGGACCCGGACAGCATCGACTTCTCGGCCGATGACGCCATGGCTGACTACGAAGTCCACCCCAAGGGCTTCCTCACCAACCAGCTCGGTCAGGATCTGCGCTCGAAGGCGAAGGGAGCCGGCGGCGGCAAGCCTCAGCTCCCAAACCCTCAGGTGGTGCTGGCGGAAGTGCAACAGTATTACAGCGGCGTTCCCGTCGCCGGCACCAAGGGAAATCTCGTTCTCGGTGAGCTGAACGTCGAGTTCGGCGATGCGTCCAAGGCCAAGTTTTTCCGTGACGCTTACGTCGAGATCATCTCCCACCTGCACATGCTGGCAATCGAGGAAGTCGATGCCGGCTGGGTGAACGCCATGGCGGGTTACCTGCAACAGGCTACCGGATTGGCCTACCAGCCCTTCACCTCAACCGCCAACACCCGCAACCAGGCGGTCGGCTTCCTGATCCACCCGCGACTGAAGGTGGTGAAGGGACCGATCGAGTACATGCAGGTGGCTACTGTCCAGGGCATCCCCGACCTGCGTCCGGCGTTCCGCCTCGACCTCGAGGACAGCACGACCGGCGTCAAGTTCTCGGCGACCGTCGTGCATCTCAAAAGCATGCGCGGTGGTCCGGCTGCCACCAGCGCCGTGCGCTACAAGCAGCTCGACATCCTGCAGAAGCTGCTCGGACCGACCTACTCGGGCTTCGTCGTCGGCGACATGAACTACATCATCACCGACAAGTCGCTCACCGATGGCGATCCGCTGAAGAACAACGGCTTCCAGCTCTTCGCTCCCAACGACACGACGCCGACGCAGGCGATGGGCTCGCGCATCGACGGCTGGTTCTACAAGAACCTGAGCCGCCAGTTCAAGCTCTATCAGGTGCGTCGCTTCTACGCCAACCCGAAAGTCACTCGCGCCTTCTGCGACCACGCGCAGACCGAGGGACAGATGGTCTTCTGCGAGAGCCAGTTCCAGCTGGGCAGCACCCCGAACCCGGGTTGCCCCGGCGGTCTCGACGAGAAGAACGTTCCCACGGACGTGACCCCCAGCGGCGGCGACGTGCATTTCAAGCCGCTCCTGCCCGGCAAGGACGAGAACTAAGCCAGCCGACTAGAATAAGGGGAGTGCAAGACTGAAAAGTCCTGCACTTCCCTTTTCGGGGTCCGCCTTTCAGCAATCAAATGCTGACTGGCGGACCTTCTTTTTTGCCAGAGTTTCTACGATCTTACATAGTATTTTCAATCAACAAAAGCAGTCTGACGACAAGCGCCCTTCTTAAGAAGAGCACTTGTCTTCAGAAAGTCTTTTCCAAATCTTCGGCGACTCAGATTAAGAACAAAGAACTGAATTCAGACTCATCAGCCACCGGCGGCTCGATTTTCAGCTCGTCAATGCGCCGACTCAGCTCCTGGTTCAACTGTTCCGAGCTCCTTTTCTGCGCCTCAAGCTCGGCCTTTAGCTCTGCCAGCAAATATAGTCCTAAACCCGCTGGAATTTTATGACTGTCCATAGTTATTTTCTCCCAAGTAAAAAGCGCCGCAGAAGAGTTCTGCAGCGCATCCGACTAATTTCGCGAAGCTCAAAAAACACCTTTAAGGCGCTTTCAGAGCCAAACTTTTTCGATTTTCAAATACATATTCCTGAAGCCAGGCGTTTAGACGAGGCGCAAGCCTCTGTACTAATAGTTAAATAGCCCGATTATCTATAACTGGCGCCTGCGGCTTTTTCCAAAAACACCTCGCTGAAATTGCTGCAAAATAGTTGATTCAGCTTGCCTCTTTTCAATCAGCCAAAACAATTCGAAGTCGCAGCTGCTTGCGGCTTTCCGCCAACAAAACAAGTGCGAAGCTAGCGCGAATCCATGCGACAATGTATTAATTAGACAGTTCCGCAAAGCACAGACATATGCTCCAGGATTTAGAAACACCAGTTCACTCAGCCGAAAAGAAAATTGTTCTCAAAGCGATTGCCGATACACCCGGTCAAATAAAAGTCGCGGATATCGCTACTAAAACCGGATTGCCGATTCTAACCGCGAACAGCCTACTGAATCAGATTGCTTATGAAACCGGCGGGCACCTCAGCGTTGGCACCGCCGGCAGTGTCGTCTATCAATTCGATCGCAACTTTCAAAGCGCCTATTTAACTCGCGGAAGCAAGGATATTTTCCGCAGAATCTGGCGAATTGTATTTAACGCCTGCACTTATGCTGCCAGAATTTTCACACTGGTGATGTTCTTTCTCCTTCGCATAAGCTTCGGCATTATTCTCATTCTTTCTGTTGTTCTGGTAATAGTACTGATTGTTGCTGTAGTCGTCGCCATTATGGCAAAAGCAATGGCCGACGATAGTAACGGACCGGATCTCGATCTTGGAGACCTTCTGGGAGGCTTCCTTGGAATTTTCCGTTACTGGGCATTTGACTGGCTCTGGGACTGGTGGTACTGGGGTCAGTACTTGCGCTGGGATCCCTATAATCGCTATCGAGAGATACCGGAAATCAGCAGCAAAAACAGCCAGACCAAGCAAAATAAGGAAAGTTTCCTGGACAGTTGCTTTTCGTTTCTTTTCGGCGACGGAGATCCCAATCCGAACCTGGATGAACGTTACTGGCGCACTCTCGGACTGGCTATTAAAGCCAACAACGGCACTGTTTGCGCAGAACAGCTGGCGCCTTACGCCCATGTACACGGCTCCAATGAAGACTGGGTGTTGCCTATACTTGTCCGCTTCAACGGCAGCTGCGAAGTTTCCGAAAACGGCAACATCATATACAGCTTCCCAAGCTTTCAGCAGAAATTCGACGGCAAGAACATTCCAGGGATAGCCGCCAAACCGTCCGATGAAGACCTACAGTCGATGTATCAATCATTCTTGAAAAGCAAAGAACAGGGAATCAAACATAGAGTTGCTTTGAATCAGCTTGAAGCCTACCTTAAAGAAAATCTCTGGGAATTCAGCCACATAAGTGATGGCAGCAAAACCAAAATCATCTGCCTGGCTGTTTTCATCAGCATAGCCAGTTTATGGCTCAGCACCTTAACAGTCGGCATACCTTTTTTGCTGCCTCTGCTCCCCGTGCTTTTTGCTATGGCTTCGTACGGCGCAATGTTTCTGATAATTCCAGGCATTCGGCATCTGATAAATCAAAATCGAAACAAGAAAATCGAAGAAAGAAACAGCATTCGCTTTACCGCCGCAAATCGGCTCAAAAATGCAGATCAAGAGCTGAAAGCAAAACTGAATGATGCAGAACAATTCAGAAAACAAGCCGCTCAGCAACTGTCCGAGGAAGGGCTTGCTTACAGCACCGATAAAGACTATTTAGAGCAGGAATTCGAAAACAAGTGAATTTTGAGGGGAAAAGCCTCATTGACACGAGGGCCGCTGCCCGCTAGGATCTTGTCAAGCAACCAATTTGGATTTCTTATGTCTTACTACAAAAACGCTCAGTCCGCAGCCATTCTGGCAGCATTCTCCATGCTTATCGTTCCACTGAGAGCAGGGGCGCAAGTCGGTCAGTCCGACTGGGTTCAACCATCGTCAAGCAGCGGACAGTCAGGCTGGACACAGCCGTCTTCCAATGCCGGTCCAGGCTGGACTCCACAGACACAGAGCGGATTAGGTCAATCAGGCTGGGTGCAACCCGGTCAAGCTCAACAGTCCCAGGGCATCAGCCAATCCGGCTGGATGCAGCCCGGTCAGCAACAACCCATGCAATCTCAGGGAGTCGGACAGTCAGGCTGGATGCAGCCAGGCCAGCAACAATCCATGCAGCCTCAGGGCGGACCATTCCAGATGCCTCAGTTCCAGCAAGAACCGACAATGGAAGGCGGCGTCAGCCAAAACGTCTACAACCAGGCCCCGGGACAATTCTCCAGCCCCAATTTCGGCATGCAAAACCAGATGGGCGGCATGGGTGGAATGGGCGACATGTCCGGCATGGGCGGCATGCAAAGTCCGATGGGAGGCATGCAGAGCCAGATGGGCGGCGGCATGGGCGATATGTCAGGCATGGGAGCCGGCGGCATGGGCGGACTTGGAGCGCTCATGGGCGGCGGCAACATGGACAACCTGGGCAAGGCATTAGGAGCAGCTTCTCAAATGGGGCTTATTCCCGGACAGAATGGTGGCACCGGCGGTGGCGGACTCAGCCTACCCAAATTCGGACAAAAACAAGGAATGGTCAGACCGCAAGTGCAACAACAGCAAGTGCGCCGACAATCAAGCATTCCCGGAGCAGGCGTTGCCCAAAACGTCGGCAAAACATTAAACAGAGCCACTAACACTGCCGTAAATTACACAGTGCAAAGAGCAGTGGGACGAGGCTTGAGCCGCGCCCTGAGATTCTAGTTAGGAATTGAAGGTCCAAGCTATTTAGACAGAAGCTGATCCAGCTTCTTAGATAGGCTCAGCTCAAGCGGTTTGGACACAGTAGAGTGCATTATCTGCGAACTTATAATGCCGCTGCCGAGCGCACAAAGAGGCAGAGCCAGAATGGCTAATCGCGGATTTGTTTTGATCAGATTTCTGCTCAGAGCTTCGCCGAAATAGCCGCCGACGGCACTGCCAGCCTCAAAACCAGCCCAGTCGCCGCCCACACTTAAAAGCCGACCGACACCAGAACCGGTGCTTATTCTGAACTGAGTATGAATATCACCGGCCGCACTTAAAAGCATCAAACTGCCGAGAGCCTGTCCACCTCTGGACAGGAAAGCATACTTCGGGGCAAGGGCAGGCTCCAGCACCGGAGCAGCAGTTTTAGCCGAAAGCGGCGCTTCCACAGCCAGCCCGCTAATTTCAGCAGCTATGGCTTTCTCTGCCGAAAAGTTGACTCTTGAGCCGCTGAAAAGCTCACCATAGTTTTTCCGGATATAGTCCTTAGCAACAGCATTAGCTTCAGCCGCCGTCAAAGCCTTGTTGCCTTCATACAACCAGACATCTTTAACAACGCTGCCCAGCTTATCCTGCCTGACTGCTGCTTCATATGGGTAATTGCTCAAACCTCTGGTTTGCGGAGTCAGCAACGCTCTCATCTGACCGTTATGATGCGCATTAGAGGCAATCTGAGCAGTCAGAGCTCTAACCTCTTCTCTCACCATTTCAGCGCCATGTAATTTCTGCAATTCCGGCGAAAGCTTCTCAAAAGCCGCTCTGGCTTCAGGAGTCGCTTCATAGCGATTGTAGCCCTCGGCATATTTACCGTGACTGAGCTCATGAATATATTTGTTGGCAGCATCATGATCGGCACCATTGCTCAATCCCATGACACTATTCACCATAGACGTCAGAGCATTGTGCGCGATTTTACCGCTGCGAGCATCGTTATATCCGCCATGAACAAAGGAGTAAGCAAGCTTACCCAGATTGCTTTTAGCATGATCGGCAATAAACGGATCAGACGGACTCAATGAGCCGAAAGTCCAGCCTTTAGCAGCAAGCGCATGCATGCGCCGACTGGCAGCTTCACCAATCGGACCGCTTTCCAACATCACGGCATTGATCTGACTCATGCTCGGGAAAAGCCGCCCCTGGAGCCCGTAATAAGTAGCCCGCGCCGCCATGGCATTCAATGCCGGATATTCGGTCCGGTTTTGAGAATCTCTGATTAATTGCTGTTTTTCACTCAGCAAGCCAGCGGCTTCAGCACTTAAAGTGGAAGCAGCAGCGTCCGACTTGTCGGCGCCCTCCGGCCTCTTTTCGTCAAAAGGCGCTTTGCCTTCAGCGTGCTTTCTCTCGTTTCCCATAATTTTCAGCCTGACACCCTATGCTTGTATATACCCGGATCTTGGAAAATTTGGACCGCCGGAAAACGGGGCTCTCATTCCAGGAACAGGCACGCTTGAATTCAGCTCAAGAATCCAGCCCCATCGCCCAGACAGGCAAAATGGGCGACACTACCAGTAGTGGCAGTCCAGGCTCGAACAGGACGATTCACTAAAGCAGATAATTAGACGGAAGCGGGCAGGGAAAGATAAAATAGCAGTTTTAATATCCAGAGCTCTTGCCAGAAACATGTGGATGATGTATTTGTAGAAATACCTGGTCGAGCACTAATTAAAGCTTTATTTTGCCTGCTCGACCAGGCTTTTTCTTTTTGAGAATTCTTTTTCTCTTCCTGAGATAATTAAGGGCGGAGGTAGCCCTGATGTTCAGGTACAGGAAAGAGCTGAGCGCCGCATTAACAGCGGTTCTAGCGCTGTTGCTCGGGCTACCGTCGCTGAAACTGCTATATCTCTACCTGGGTCCACCAATCGTCAATCTCAGCACAGACCCTCGTCTTGAATTCAGAAGTCTCGACAGTGCATACAAACACGATCTTTTCACAGCCGACAAAAATTTCAAAGAACTGAGCCGCCTTGGTTTAATGCAGCTTCCAGCCTTGCGAGCCACAGCTATATTTTTTTTGCAACCAAATAAATCCAAATATTCGGAATGTTATCTGGAACTGGGCAGACACTATTTGCAAGATGCAGATCTGGCGAAACCGGCTTTATTGAGGGCGATTTTCCTGGATCAGGGCTGGAACGGGCAACAAGCTGCCGGACTTTTCAGCTCCTATTTTTCAAATGAAAGAGCAGAAGCAATACAGTTTTGTAAGCTAATTAACAATTTCGAAACTGCTTTTGCATTGAAGCAATTAAACTCGCTGGAGAAACAGAGCCATGATCCGGAAGTAAGAGCCTGTGCAAATCTGGCTCTTGGTCTGAATTGTCAAGCCAGAAAGCAAAACCAGGAAGCGAACAAATGGCTGGAGCGCGCGGCGGCATTCATGAGTATAGTCGAAGAGAATGACCTCTTAGACGAGCGGGGCGAACTGCAATCGGCTTTAGAACTTGCCGGCAAAACGAACGACGCTACCGCATCCGGTATCAGAAGAAAAAGAACTTCGAGTCCGGAAGATTTCAAGAGAGAATCTAAAGAAGGGTTGTAAGGAGCAAGCGCATAAGACAGAGCCTGTTCCGCGTTCGCGCAGGTAGCGTAAGCAGTCTCAACCCAAAAACCCTGATAGCACAGAGCTTTGACCGGACAACCCATCCCGGCTTCCAATTGCCTTAAAGAACATGTCTTTTAAATCAGATGAGATTCTAGTTTAAAAGGGGCTGAATACCTTGAAAACGTACCCTCGCCCGGAGGAAGCTGCTCGGGTACTCAGTCGCCCCCCGTTCCCGCCCGAAGATCCCGCAGAGCAATTACCCGCAAGATATCACAGGCCGTGCCTCAGGCACTAATCGACAACGGGCAAGGCACTGAGCAGAGAGCTGACTATGCGCTTAGCACTCCGCTATGTGGCAGAATCAGTCGACGAGGTCCGTTATGAACAAGATACTGGCTGGCTTACTCAAGGGGCTTCTGTCCCCGTTCTTCTACCG
>JAIEPM010000404.1 GCA_019748395.1 Candidatus Obscuribacterales bacterium | reverse complement strand
TGTCGCTTATTGTATGTTCTTTGCCGCTCTCGTCGGCTACTTTTATACTTGTTCCACGCGGCAATTCCAGAGGAAAGTCGTCATTGCGGGAAGCCTTGAAAAGGCTTTGCATGGCTTCAATATAATTGCGCGTTCTAACTGAAAGGTCCACCATTTCTTCGGCCGAATTGCGCCAGCTCAAAGGATCATCGCCTGCCTGTTTCTTCCAGCCCTCAGGCAATCCGTTATCAGTGATCAGTTTTTCGATCATGGAATCGCGCTGCTTGCCGCGTGCTTCCGAAACAGATTCATTTGCTTTAGAAAGCCAGTTGTAAACTGCATCAAGCTTATCGAGCTGAGCATCGCTCGGTAATTTTCCTGCTTCCAGTTTTAAATCGAGGGTGAGACGCTCATCGGCAGCCAGTGCTTTGTAGAGCCGGGGATCGATGGCTCGTCCTTGACGGTCCGAATCAAGCGGAATAGGCGACCCCGGCGGTAGTGCCAGCTGTAAAGAATCCATCTCCCGAATTGTCTCGGGAACTGCCTTTTGCAGCCAATTTGTGTACTGCTTGTAAGCCTCCTGTGTAGCCGGTCCGAAAACACCTGCGTCTCTTTCCTTTTGAATTGCTTCCTTCATCGAAGCAATTTGGGAACGGACTTTTGCTTGCAGTTCTTCCGGCTTTAGTTTGGCGTCCTCTTCGCTTTGTTTTCTTTCCATGAAAAGCGGTACAAGATTTTTCAATGTATCCTGTACGTATTGGGAGCGCTTTAACGCTTCACCTTCAAGTTTGCCTTCCAGATTTACTTCTGCTGCTTTGGGAGCTTCCTCAACTTCTACTTTAGGAGCTTCTACTGCTTTGCCGGGCTCCACAGGCTTGGGCACAGCTGGCGGTTGATCTCCGGCGCCAAGGGCTCTGTCATCATCCACAGTGAAGGATGACCTGTTGAGCTCGGGCTTCTTGGGAGCAGTTTCTTTTTTGCCATCGTCGGCGACGCTTATTTGAGGCAGTTCCTTCGGCGGCTGAGCGGCCGGCTTGGGAGCCTCTAGCGGCTCGCTTTTCGGCGGGGCGGCTTTAGGCACAGGTTTTGGATCTTCTGCAAAATCGTTAGCTTCCGGCGCGCGGCTTTGAATTACACCATTGGCATTGCGCGTAAGAACTTCCGGCTTGCCCGCTGTTTGATAACGATATTCACCCTTTGGAAGAACCTTGTATTCTCCGCTCCAACTGGCTTTTGTAGAAGAATTTATCCATTCGTTCGTAGCTTTTGATCCATCAAATTTGCGCTGCCAGTTTGCACCATTTTCCCAGATTTGAGTGATCTGACCGTCTGAATTTTTCTCGTGTCTGAAACTTGTGCCATTGGGATAGATGCGGCCCGTTTCGACCGGCTCGCTTATGCCGGGAATTTTAGTCAATTCAACTGCTCTGATACTATCGCCTTCTTTCTCAATCATGTAGAAGCGATTTTTGACATTAGGGTAAAGCGGCGTATCAATGCCCGCGCTTTTCAGCAATTCAAAGGCTTCGTTATGATAGGAGGCATTGGATCCGCCAAGAGTAAGATCGGCAAGCGTGGCAAGAGCGCGGCTTTTCGCCGTGTTGGAGTTTGGCAGTTCGGAATTCATTAAGACTCTTGCGGCAGCCATACGCACGCGTTCATTTGTATCATTCAGCGCCAGCTGCAGCTGATTCAATCCAGGGTCATTTCCATCTTTGATGCGGTAGCCTTTGTATGCGTTGAAAATGGCTTGAACAGTTGTTTCAGCGTTGTTTTTGTCTTCAAGTGCTTTCTTGATTTGATTGGCTCTTTCTTGAGGGCTTGCGTTTTGATCTGCCTTAGTTTCGTCCCACATCAATTTGGTCGAATGCAGGAAGTTATCGATTGTGGCTTGTGCTTTATCACGAACTTCAGGAGCAATGGTTCTGGCTGAATTTGGAACCTTAGCTTCATCCACGATTGCCTGAAGCACGGGTAGTACCATACGATGTCCGTACTTCTGCAAATCTTCAATCAAGCCCTTTTGCAGATAGTCGCTTTGAGAACCGGGACGTCTGCGAGTTTCAAGAGACAGTGCCTCTGCTGAAACGCGAGCCAACTCCTCTCGCGGTATTGCATAGCCGTTTTTATCAGGCTTGCCCAGCGATCTCCAGGCGTCAAGAAGATCGTTATTTACGTAGTTCTCGACTTCAATATTTTGAGTCAAGCCGTCTTTGATAATCTTCGCGACAACGTCTTTGCCTTCACAATTTGAAGCAGCGAGCTCTTTCAGGGCTCTTGCAGCGTGTTCTTTGTAATCTTGCTGATAAATCTTGTGATAATGATTGGGATTATAATAACCTTGAATTGCACCGGCTTCCAAGCCCGAACTCGCCCCTGCTATCGAGCCATGTTGGGTCGCCATGTAATACAAAGCCATTTTGGCTTTATTACCCTGATCTCCACCTTGCTTTGCCAGCTCAGCAAGCTGTTTGAACTGCTCGAATCTCTGATCGCTGACTTTCGCAAAAGCCTTGAATTCTTCGTTGTTTATGGTTGCTTCAAAGCTTGATCTGCGGAACCACCAGCCCGTTGCATTGTCGACAGCGCTTTTGGCTCGATCTTTGAAGGTCCCGTAGTCGAGCAAATCGAAATTTTCCCGCATCCATTTTTCCGCTTCAGCCTGAGTGAAGTTATCCAGATAGGGATATTTCTTGCCGAATCCGATGATGTCAGTGCGAGTGCGCTCGTACATCTCCTTCCATTCGCGCGAGTCAGGCTCAATGCGCTGCTGCGTGAAAGCGACATCTCTGAGCTGCGATGCCACGGTTGGATCGGTCTCTTTATCAATCAATGCCGTGACAACTTCACGAAGTTTCGGGTCGCCCAATTTCTCAAGAGCTCTAACCGCAGCCAATCTAACGGCTGCAGTGTTTTCGCCGGCTGAAATTGGATTGCCTTTAATTTCGAGAAATGCTTCAGCAGTGGCATGAGATCTGATCAGATCTAAGCTCTCGCGACTGCCAAGCGCTGCAAGACTGTCTATGGCAGCAGCACGCAATTCGTGATTGTCACGAGCGTAATTGTGATTCAACTCGGAGTTGCGAATCAAATCATTCAGTTTGCCTTGCAACTGACGCTTAGTTTCCTGATCGCCGTTTCTGAGAAGGGGCTCCAGTTGCTGAAGAAGACCTACGACATCACGCTCTTCAGCAGGATTGCTCGGCTTCTTGATCAAAGCGATGGCACCCAGTCTTAGATCATTTGCAAGTCGGGGTTCGTCCTTTTCCAGCTGAGCCATGCGGTCCGGCATCAAGGACCGAATAATTTTGTCTGAAAGAGCAACATTCGTTGGACTGAATGAAGTCGCAAGTGCATGATTTATAGCTTTCTGCTCCGCTGCATCGCTGCTGATTAGAGAAAGAGCATTAGCAGCGTTGTACCTGCTATTTCTAACGAGATCCGCTAGTACTGCCGGTTCTTCGGGAATGGCCGATTGCATTTCCTTCTTTAAGAATGCTTTTGCATTAGCAGCAAATTCACCTGGATTTGCCTTTGATTTCTCAAGCATCGTATTCAGTGCTGCAAGCATATCTTTGCGCCCGCTTCCGGGTTTGTCGGGAGAGCCGTCGAGAATAGTTCTGGCAAGTTGTCTGGTTTTTTCATCAGGAGAATTGCAGAGTTCTTCAAGCTTGGCTTTCTCTCTCAAACCAAAGGCGAGAGCAGCCGACATAGTACGTACATCTGGATCTTTATCTTCTCGAGCAGTTTTATCGAGCTGGCTGAGCATCGCTTCGTAATCGAGCCCGTGAGCTACCCCTTTGGCTCGATCCAGTCTGGCTTTTGAAGTATCATCTTCCTTACGACCCTGATCTTGCATGCGAACGCCATCGATTATTGTCGCCATGCGCGGACCATCCGCGTCGGAAAGTGCAGCCAACTTATCTTCTCTGCCGGCGTTGGGATCTCGCAAAACGTTTTGCAGAACACCGCCGAATTCTTGATGAGATAAAGCTCCTATGCGAGTCATCACTTCGCCGGAAACAATACCCCTGTTGCCTATTGCCGGATCTGCAAGATCCCTGCGCAGATTTGCGATAAGTTCAGCGCTAGTCAACCCCTGGTCAAATGAATGTTTTCCGACAGTGACTTCTTCTTCCTCACGCCGCCCGTCATCATCCTCTTTGCTGATTGTTTTCTTGTATTCAGGAACTTCAAAACTGGCACTTGCAAGATTGCCATCAATTTTGCCGTCGCTGTTTCTGGCTGTATATAGCATGGCAATTTGCGCAGCAACAAGAACATCTTTGTTCTTCTCTGCCATGAATTTTTCAGCAAGAGCCACCATCGCTTTGGGATAATCTTTGCGTTTTTCAGGATCGAGAAGATTTTTCAAATCGTTGGCGTCGACACTAACCTTCTCCTCGCTCAGAGCAGCCGGATGAGCCAGTTCAATTTCCTTTATCTGCTCTGGAGTAAATACCAGTTTACTCATCATTTCTTGTCGAAACTTGGCTTTGTCGGCTTCGCTTGCATTTGGTCCCATGAGTTCTTTGCTGCGAGCGAAGATTTCCTTGATCTCAGCTGCCACCTCCGGCTTGCGTCCACGACTGAGCGTGTCCTGGAATCGATCGATGGTGGCATGAGCGGCTTCAAGAGCTTTGGCGTTTTTTGGATCAAAGCTTCCTTTTTCGGCTTTCTGCAAGCCACGTCCGTCTCCGACTTGAATCATTGCATCTCTTAGAGGATCCCGTTTTCCGGCATCTCGAATTGCTGAAATTTGATGGTTCAAATCTGAAATAATCACCGGTGCAAATCCGAGTTCAGTGGCCTTGAAACCGAATTCACTTATCTTGTGTCCGGTATTGATCCAAGCCATGCTGCGCAGAGCTTCCTCGCCGTTTACAGCTTCTCTACCTCTAATCAGGTGATGAACCTTATCGGCAGCGGAAAGCGATTCTACTGCTTTTCCAGCGCGAAAAGCATTCCAGGTGGTACCAGCCAGACCAAGACCTATATCACCGAGAAAATAAATGCCTCTTGCTGTATTTAAGGTTTGTCCAAGTTCAGTGCTACGTGCACCGGCGCTGTTGAGAAAAAATCCTGAACCGCCAACTACAGTTCGAGTAAGTGCTTTGCCGCCTTCTACGAGCACTTCTCTGGTGCCGAGCTTGTAAGCTTGCATTTGAGCCTGGCTATAGCCCAGCTTTGCAGCAGCTTCCACACCCATCGTTGCCAGTCTGGCGCCTCTGAGCACGGCTACACCTTCCGCTACACCTGTAGCAGTCATGGCCACATCCATGGTTATGGTCAAGGCTTTTTCGCCATAATAAGCAAATTGCTGAGTCGCTTTGAAAGAATCGAGATTCTTGGCTTTTACCAGTTCTATCTTGTCGCCGCTTTTTACAGGCACAAAATCGTCTGCACCTAGAATTTTTTCGTCGACCTTCATTTTCTCGCCGACTTTTTCAATTCCAAAGGCCCGAATATTCTCATACGCATACCAGGGCGCATTCTCAGGCACAATCGTCTGAGTGACTTTGTATTTCCCGGCGTTGGGACCATCCTTAATTTGCTCGACCTGGAAATCGTAGCCTATCAAGTTCATGTCTTTGACTGTTTCGCCATCTTTGGGAGAGTATTTCCCGGAAACGAGTCTGACAAAATTTCCTGCGCTGTCTATGAGTGCCTTGCCGTTTTTTACTTCTTGATCGCCGAACATTATTACTGCGTCAGGGTTTTTATCAAGGTCCTGCAACTGACCAATAGCCTGATTGATTTTGTCTCCGTGCTTATCAAGCCAATCTCGAAGTTGCGCGATTTTTTGCTGATTGGCTGGTTCCATCTGCCTTAAATCTTTCGGCAGATCAGGTATAACTTCTTTGATTTTTCCATCTTTGAGAATTTGTTTGTTGTACGGATCGTTGATTTCCGATGCCTTAATCTCATGGACGGTGCCGTTGGAAGATTCAACTTTTATCTTGGCACCTACAGGTAGTTCCATGGGGAAATCGCTGCTACGAGAGGACTTGTAAAGACTCTGCATGGCCTCAACATAATTGCGTGTGCGCAGTGAAAGATCGATCATTTCCTCGGCGGAATTGCGCCAGCTCAGCGGATCTTCACCCTCTTTCTTTTTCCAGGCCTCAGGCAAACCGTTTTCGTTGATCAATTTTTCAATTATTGCGTCCCTCTGTTTGCCCCTCGCTTCAGCAACAGATTGATTGGACTCCGCCATAAACTTGTAAATGCTGTCAAGTTTTTCCAGTTGTTCATTTGAGGGAACTTTGCCTGGATCAATTTTTAGATCAAGACTGAGGCGCTCGTCAGCCATCATCGCTTTGTAGAGCTGGGGGTTGAGCGCACGCCCCTGGGCGTCTGAGTCCAGCTTGATTGGTGAGCCTGGAGGCAGCGCCAGATGCAGGGAATCTAATTCGCGAATCGTTTCTGGAACTGCCTTTTGAAGCCAGTTTGTGTATTCTTTATAAGCGGCTTCGGTCGCAGGACCAAATACGCCGGCTTCGCGCTCTTTACTTAAAGCGTCGCGCATATCGCTTATTTGTTTGCGTGCCATTTCGTGTTTTGCATCCGGCGGCAGCTTAGACTCCGCCTCGCTCATTTTAATTTCTTTGAAGAGCGGCGCCATGTTAGAGAGTGTTACCTGGAGAAATTGTGCTCGTTTGAGCTCAAGTCCCTCGAGTTTCGGCAGGCGCTCAAACGCTGAGTCGCTGCTTTTGGACTCCCCTGCTTTTGCAATGTCGCCCTTGGCTTCTTTCGACTCAGAACTGCTGGACTCCTTCGACGCCGGCTTCGAAGAATCGCTCTCAGAACTTGCGGGCTTTGTCTCCGCAGCTTTTGTTTCAGTGCTGCTTACCTGCCTGGACACCTCTGCCCAGCGGTCATCGGCTGGGTCGACCTTATCTTGTTCTTTCTTCTTTGTGTCGTCGTCTGTTTCGGGAGGCATCCGAATTTCCTCTTGGGTCTATTACTCTTTGCTCGGTCTCTTTAGTCTTCATAATTTCAATCTTGTGCTTTCACGTTCTGAAAAATGAATTTCTGGTTGGCAGCAGCGTTAGCTGTTTCTACCTTCTTTTTGGTGCTTTCCGACATCTCCTCGAAGGATTTAACCCCGGAGATTGCATCCAGCACGAAATCACCCAGTTTGCCGTTAATGGCAGTATCAGCAAGAATTTCGATGGCTTTGCCGGCTATCTGGCAGGCCGGTTCTATCCTGTAAACGTGACTTAGAGCAATAGCAGCAGCCATTCTGATTGTGTTTGAGTCGGAATTGAGCAGTGCATTCAGTTCCGGCAAACGAGGATCCGAAAGATTGCTTATCTCAAGCCCCTTACAGCAATTGAAAATTCCCTGAGCGATCTCATTGTCCGTGTATGCCGGATTCGCAAGTTCGCCAAGCGATCTCGCTCTGAACTCCAGGCTCGAAACCTGATCCGGGTTGCTTGCCTCCCAGAGTCTTTCCAGAGAGCTTTGCAAAACTGCCAGATAGTCTTTGGCCTTCCGGCGAAGAGCCTGATCCGGGTGTTCTTCATAAAGAACCGTCAGCAGCGCAGGCAAGGAGGGGTGCGGATATTGGACCATTAACTCGATCAATCTGCGTTGAAATTCTTGACTCATTTCGTCCGGCTGTCTGCGTAACTCCAGATTCAATGCATCGAAGAGGACGGTGGACAGCTCACGTCGGCCTGGTCTGCTTTTGGAATTCGGACTTAGATATTCGGAGAAGGCATCAAGCATAAGCAGTCTTAGTTCCGGTCTTGCATGTTGTGAATACGCGATTAAACCTGAAACTGTGGAATGCAAGTCCGCCCTCATCTCTTCATTTTTCATAAGTTCTCGGATTAAGGTCGCGCCTCTGTCAGCGAGTTCAAGCCGCATTTCGGTGAAGGCCGGATATCCATCGCAGAGGACAAGATAGCTCAGAAACTGTCGTGCTTCCCGCGCGAATTCACCATCAGCAGAGGCGGCGCGGCAGAGCTCGGCGAATTGCTCAAGTGCCTCTTCCTTCAGTTTCAAATACCTGGGACTAGATGGATCTACAAAAATCAGGATGCGGCCTTCGTCACCCTCAGGTAGTGCTTCAGTCTGCGCATCGGCGATCTCTTTAAGCCTGTCTCGTCCATAGGCTTGTTCCAGATTCTCAGCACTGAGTAATGGAAAGTTTTGAGTTAGCCATTCGAAATAGGAATCCTGGCTCGAAACCGACATCTGATCCGCATCTAAAAAGCTGCTTTGCATTTTTGTTTTTCCGTGAAAGTCTGCCTTTGTTTTGTTCCCGAGAGGACTCGTTTAGAAACCCTGCTGGCGCTTTTGGGCGATTTCAGAGTTCTGGGCCGGACCTCTTGAGAAGGTCCGATAAAGAGATACTGTGGGCAGTTTCGGCAGTTGTTATCCCTCTGAATCTGATTCTATATTTAAGGTATAAGAATTTTGTTAGAAATCGCTTTTCTCGGGTACAAGACAATTTCGCATCTTGTCAAGGGGCAGCTCCGCAAAAGTTATGCGGACAAATGAAGAAATGGAGAGTCACCACCGGTGATGCAATTGCATATGAGAATTAAGAACAAAACTCGGACTTCAGTGCTGCTTGGAAGCCTTTGTCTCAGTTTTTGCTTGCTTTTGCCTGCGCTTGGACTTCCAGAAGCGACTAAAAGCGAGCTCAAAGCTGCAAACCTGAAACTTGCAGCTCACTACAGTGCGCAGAACAATGGCGTATCCATGCTCGTAATGCAAAACGGCAAAATAATTTTTGAAGACTATCCAAATGGAAGCAATTCTTCCAAAGCTTTTGAATTAGCAAGCGGCACAAAAAGTTTCTCTGGTGTAGCGGCCATCGCTGCCAAAGAAGACGGACTTTTAGAACTCGATGAAGCAGTCAGCAAAACAATTAGCGAATGGAAAAAGGATGAACGAAAATCCAAAATCACAATTAGACAGCTACTGTCTTTGATTTCCGGGATCAAGGGTGAGGTGCTTCATCCAACCGCATATGCAGATGCCATAAATACAGAACTCAGCGCAGCACCGGGCAGCGTGTTTCAGTACGGCGCCGCTCCGTTTCAAATATT
>JAIEPM010000154.1 GCA_019748395.1 Candidatus Obscuribacterales bacterium | reverse complement strand
GCGCCTTGAATTTACTTGCTCGCCATTAAGACGGATCGCGCCTTCTTATTTCGGCAAAACTCCAACAATCAGTCCAGCAAATCGAGAAAGGCTCTGGAAATAAAAGAGCCCATGAGAACCGGCAGCTTGATTTTGTACGGAATCTTGCCCGCAAGAACAGCCATAGACGACAGGGTCAATGCCGAGTCCGCAGCTAGACAGGCCGAGTATTTGCGATAGTTTTGACTTTTCTGCATACTTGCAAAATCTTGAGCTGTTTGAATAACCCCAAGGGCCGCCATAGGCACAGCAGCCACTCGCTTAGTCCAAGCGGCATCCCCGACAGTGTACATCGCCAGAGAAACAGCTCCCATTTTAAACGGCTGCGTAAATGCAGGGTCTCTGGCAAGCTTGAACAATCCTGAGTGACCGGAGGAAGCCTCAATCTGATTTTGAAGCTCAAGCAGGTTCTGACTTTTCACAGAGTCGACCGGCTTGGAGTAGGCAGTGCCGGATCTTAAGTATTCGTTCAATAAAGGCGCAGAAGAGTCACTCAAAAGCTCGGGCTTAGCATGCAGCTTTGTCTCAAATTCTCTAATAGGTTCTGTCATTGTCTTGTCCACAGATTATTAATCAGCAGATCCTAAAATCCGAAAGTGACATTTAGATGACAAATGTGCCGCTCTTGATTGGCGGCATGGCCGCCGGAGCAAGCGTGGACTTTTTCAACTAAAGCAGCTTATGTCGAAAGACGCAATCGAGCGAACTGGCGACGCCCTTTTTGAAGAACCAGATCAACGTCGCTTTTTAATTCAACGATGTAATTTGGATCCTTTACTTGCTCGCCATTTAGTCGGATCGCGCCTTCGGCCATGAGCTGCTTGGCGTTACCGCCGGATGCAGCCATTTTGGTATCAACGAGAATCTTGCGTAGAGGCAGACTTGACTCCGCCACTAAATGCAGTGGCATCTCTTCCAGCTCAGGCAGCTGCTTTTCGCTATGCACTCTTTTCCATTCATTGAGAGCATGCTCGGCGGCCTCTTCGCCATGATATTGCTTGACGATTTGATGACCGAGTTTTTCTTTCATGTCTTTAGGATTGGCGCCGTTTTTCAAGGCTTCACTGATTGCATCGATTTCAGTGCCGCTGAAAGTTGTCGTCAATTCAAAATATTTGACAATCAATTCATCCGGTATTCGCATGCATTTGCCGAACATATCGGAAGGCTCATCTTTCAAAGAAATATAATTGCCATAGGATTTCGACATTTTTTGAACGCCGTCCGTGCCCTCAAGCAACGGCAGGAACATCCCCAGTTGCGGTTTCAAGCCATAGCGCGGCTGAAGCTCGCGACCCTGCAGAATGTTGAAACGCTGATCGGTTCCACCCAGTTCAATATCGCATTTAATTGCGACCGAATCGTAAGCTTGCAGAAGTGGATAGAAGAGTTCATGCAACGCAATCGGCAGTTGCTTCTCCATGCGCTCGCCAAAGGCTTCTTTGGCAAGCATTTGATTGACGGTTGCATGACTTGCAAGTTGCAGAACTTTCGTAAAATCAAAAGGCGCCAACCAATCGGCGTTATTCGTCACTTCGGTGAGTTTCATATCCAGAATCAAACCCATCTGATTAATGTAGGTTTGAGCATTGCGATCTACATCAGCAGAACTGAGCGGCGGCCGGGTTTTATCACGCCCGGAGGGGTCGCCGATTTGAGCAGTGAAGCCGCCGATGATCAAAACGATTTGGTGGCCGAATTCTTGAAAGCGACGCAGCTTGCGAAATACGACAGCATGACCGAGGTGCAAATCGGTCGAAGTCGGATCAACACCAAGTTTGACCCTCAACTTTCGACCTTCCTTGCGAGCTTCAAAAATCTTCTGTGCCAGACCGTTTACGCCATCAGGGAGAACTTCCGCTCCGCGAACCAGTTCTCTTGCTTCTTCCAGAATATCTTCCGGAATTTTTTGCGCTTCCGGGTTCGTTGCGGTTTCCACGTGATTACACCACTCTTTAGTGAACAAAACACAAACATGCAGTTATCAAGCCCAGAGACTGGACTGAGCTAAAGAATCTTAGCATGTCAGGTGTTTTTTCTTGCCCGCCATCGCCCCGTGGGCTAATATGCAGGCTGTTCGAAGAACGATTTCACTCTTGGAAAAGAGTGCGATTAGTTGCCGTTTAACTTGCAGAGGGAGGCGAAAGCGCGATGGGTACTCAATACAATCCGCAGCAAATTGAAGAACAATGGCAAGCGGAATGGGAAGAACTGGGTATCTACAAGGCTATCGACAACGACACCCGCCCGAAATTTTACTCACTTGTAATGTTTCCATATCCCTCCGGCGACCTGCATATGGGCCACATGCGAGTTTATACAATCTCTGACGTAATCAGTCGTCAAAGACGGATGATGGGATTCAATGTACTCAACCCGATGGGCTGGGATGCTTTCGGATTGCCTGCTGAAAACGCAGCTATCAAAAGAAAGCTCCACCCGGAAGCCTGGACCAAGTCCAATATCAAGCACATGCGTGACGCTCAGCTCAAAAAACTGGGCACCAGCTATGACTGGCAGCGCGAAGTCAACACCTGCGAAGTCGATTATTACCACTGGACTCAATGGATCCTGCTCAAGTTTTACGAGAAGGGACTGGTTTATCGCAAAAGCGCACCGGTAAATTGGTGTCCTCAATGCGAAACGGTGCTGGCTAATGAACAGGTTGAGAACGGCGCTTGCTGGCGGCACCCGGAAACTCAAGTTGAGCAGAAGATGATGGCTCAGTGGTTCCTCAAAATCACAGCTTATACCGAACAACTGCTGAAAGACCTCGATCAGCTGAAAGGCTGGCCCGAGCGCGTTTGCTTGATGCAAAAAAACTGGATCGGCAAGTCGGAAGGCGCTGAGCTGCAATTTACCGTGGAAAGCAAACCGAATATTAAAATTACGGTTTTCACCACAAGACCCGACACCGTATTTGGTGTCAGCTACATAGTCCTTGCACCGGAGAACCCACTGGTCGCCGAGCTGACTACGGCAGAGAACAAAGATGCAGTAGAAAAGTACGTAGCGGAAAGCAAACTGAAAAGCGAACTGGATCGCATGACCACCGAAAAAGACAAAAGCGGTGTGCCTACAGGTTCATTCGTCGTGAATCCTTTTAATGGTGAAATAGTCCCTGTTTGGGTTGCCGACTATGTCCTCATGGGCTACGGCACAGGCGCAGTCATGGGTGTACCTGCGCACGACGACCGCGATTTTGCTTTTGCCTCAAAATTCCAGTTGCCCATAAGAGAAGTTATTTCCGAAAGCGGTCAGAGCACAGGGCAGATGAAAGCGGCTTATACCGAAAACGGCATCATGCTCAACTCCGGCTCTTTCAACGGACTCTCGAACACTGAAGCTAAAAGCAAAATGACCGAGTGGGCAGCCGAAAATCAGAGCGGCAACGCCCGGGTGCTCTACCGTCTCAGAGACTGGTTGATAAGCCGTCAAAGATACTGGGGCTGCCCGATTCCGCTTGTGCATTGCGAAAGCTGCGGTGTCGTTCCTGTAAAAGAAAGTGATTTACCGGTAGAGCTTCCACTTGACGTCGAATTCACGGGCGAAGGCGGTTCGCCCCTGGGCAAGAGCCAGAAATGGCTTCATACAAGCTGCCCGAATTGCGGTAAGGACGCCCGCCGCGAAACCGACACCATGGATACGTTCATCGATTCAAGCTGGTACTACCTTCGATACTGCGACGTGCAAAATAAGAAACTCGCTTTCGATAAGGCTAAAGCAGATTACTGGATGCCCGTCGATCAATATGTAGGCGGCATCGAGCATGCAATTCTGCACCTGCTTTACTCACGCTTTTTCACTAAAGCTTTAAGAGATTGCGGCTTGCTCAGCTGTGACGAACCATTTTCGAATTTGCTCTCACAGGGCATGGTCACTAAGTTTTCGCAAATTTCAGGTCGCATCGAAAAGATGTCCAAGTCTCGCGGCAATGTCGTCGGCACCACGGATTTCTTTACGAAATTCGGTGCCGACTCAGCTCGTTTGTTTACACTTTTTGCCGCTCCACCGGAAGCCGAACTTGAATGGTCGGAAGAGGGCGCAATCGGACAATTCCGCTTTCTGGGCAGAATCTGGCGCTACATTCAGGACTTGATCGATGCCGGAATTCTCGGCAAGGAAAGCAGCACAAAGAAAGACTTCGGCGAAAAAGGATATGACAAGTCCGAAGGTCTGAGCGCTCAAGCAAAATTGCTTTTGCAGAGTTGCCACAAAACAATCAAAGCAGTAAGTGACGACTTGAGCCCGGAACGCTACGCATTCAATACTGCAATTGCACGCTGCATGGAACTGGTCAATCAGTTATATGCGTTTGCGGCCGCCAAAGCACAGGAAGGCAGCAACGGCAACGGCTCAAGCGAGGCGACGGGCAACTCAGCCATGAGCAAATGCAGTCCGCAAGAAAGAGAACTTCTTGCCTTTGCAGCGCGTAGCTTACTTCTGGTTATGGCACCGATGGCGCCGCATCTCAGCGAAGAACTCTGGCACCAATGCGGCTTTGCCGCATCAGCAAAAGATTCGATTCATGTCACAAAATGGCCGTCTTACACAGCCTCGCTGACAGAAGCCGATGAATTTGAGCTGGTCTTCCAGATTAACGGCAAAAACGTAAGTAAAGCCATGGTCAAACGAGGAATTTCAGAGCAAGAAGCACGCGAAGTTGCTTTATCAGACGACAAGGTCATCAAGAAAATGGACGGCAAAGATCCCCGAAAGGTCATATTCGTAAAAGACCGTCTGGTAAATATCGTCGTTTAATGAGGCAATCTAAATTCAAGCGCGGATCAGCGAAGTTGTCAGGGTATACTTTGACAATAAGATCTAATGTGGTTAGTCTTATCTTATTACTATGACCCAAGCCGCAGCGCGACGACGAGAATTACTGAAACCACCGGAAATCAAACCGGTGCTCACTATTGTGCTCATTTTGACCTGCATTTTTGTGGCAGGAGATCCAAGCAAAGGCTGGGGCTACAACCAGTGGTGCGCAGAGCACGCCGTCACAGCCTCCAAATTCTTCTCGGCACTGGAAAAAAACAACTTCAACGCCATCCTGAGCATGACATTCCTGGCATCAAGCGCGCAGCTTGGACCGATTGCTTTTGTTTTCAACTCACTTTTCTGGTGGCTTTTCGGGAACATCGTCGAGAAGAAGCTGGTGGCCTGGCGCTACCCACTCTTCCTGCTCATCGGCATGGTGGGCAGCTGGGCTCTGCTCGTATACGACATAGGCGTGCCTCCTTCACAGAGATACATCGGACCGACAATGATGACCATGTATCTTCTGGGAGCTTTCTTGATTTTCAAGCCGAAGAAACCGTTCAAGCCTGCCGAATGGAAGCCGCCGGCCTGGAAGATTTTCAAAGGTGATGATCCGTCTGAGCGCAAAATGAAAGTACCCTGGGTTTCACCCTGGATTTATGTTGGATTCTTCGCAGCTTACACAGCCGCGCTGCATTTCTTGACGAGCATGAGCGCCAAAGATCTGGTAGATCTGACCCATCTAGGCTTTGTCGGCACAGTTCGCAACATGGTGAGCGGCACCATAACGGCCGGCACCATTCAAGTAATGCGACCGATTCCGGCAGTGGAAGCCATGCTGCTAGGTCTTCTCAGCGGCTATATTCTGGTCAATATTGTTTTCAAAACGAAGCTGCGTCGCGATGCCGGCGACCTTCAAATTCAAGCAGTCCTCCAATATAAAGAACTGCGGGCACTGGATATGAATCATAAACAAGCAGTTGAAGGCACGTCCAAATTGATTGGCGTACCGCTCGACATTGTGAAAGACTGGATTTCCAAAGGTTTGCAAACTCCGCCCAAAGACGATTAGTAGAGACTCGGGCGGTTCTACACAGGCTTTTACTAACTCGTCTCAATGTGCGAGTTCTCATGACATGCTAAGATTTAGCCCTTTCCTGTGGACGACTTAGAAATTGCCGGACGACGAAAAAAACGCCAAAGAGCCGATTGTCGGCGCTGCCGCAGTGGATCTCAGCGCTGAGCACGGCAGTACCTGGCTGCGACAGGTCCGCTGGGGACGCATTCTGCAGGTTTCACTGGACGGCGGTCTGGTTGCGCTCAGCCTTTTGCTCTCGTTCTTAATACGCTTCGACGGCAGCCCGTCAAGAGAGTACTGGCACCAGTATCTTTGCATGCTGCCGATTTTCCTTTGTCTTCGCTTGCTTGCCAACTGGATTTGCGGAGTTTATACGCGCCTCTGGCGCTATACAGGACTTGCAGAAGTTCTGGAAATAGGCGTAGCTACTCTCAGCGTCAGCACAATTATTCTGATTGCCAGAGCAATCGGACTATTGGCTGTCGGCAAATTTCAGCTATCTTACGGCATCATTTTAATCGAGCCGGTTTTGACTTTTGTGCTTGTGGTTTCCGCACGCGTTGTACGACGCATGCAAACAGAATATAAGCAGCGCCGACACTGGCGGCAGCCGGTGCGCAAGAGAGCGCTGGTTGTAGGTGCCGGTGACGCCGGCCAGTTGGTGGCAAAAGAACTTGCTTCCAGACTTGATCTTGGCACCGATGTTGTCGGCTTCGTGGACGACGACATGCTGAAAGTCGGCAAACGCATCGGCAACGCCACCGTATTCGGCACCACAAAGCAGCTTCTCAAATTTATTGAAATTCTATTTGTAGACCAGGTGATTATTGCTATCCCCTCGGCTCATCCCTCGGAAATTAGACGCATTGTCGAACTCTGCCGGGAAGCCGAAGTCGAAACAAGAATATTGCCGGGACTTTTTGAATTGATTGACGGGCGGGTCAGTATCAACCAGCTGCGTACCGTTTCACTGGAAGATTTGCTCGGGCGAGAACCTGTGCAGCTTGATACGGCATCAATCGCCCACTATATTGAAGGCAAAACTGTTTTGATTACAGGTGCGGGCGGCTCTATCGGCAGTGAGCTTTGCAGACAAATAATGAGCTTCCAGCCTGCTGAGATGCTGTTGTTAGGTCGCGGCGAAAACTCGATATTCAATATATTGGAAGAATTGAGACGCAGACCGGAGCCTGTAAAACTAACAAGTTTAATTGCGGACATAAGAGACTATCAGCGCCTCTACAATATTTTTCAAAAGCATAAACCGGCTGTCGTTTTTCATGCTGCTGCTCACAAGCATGTCCCTCTCATGGAAGGGAATGTTTCAGAAGCAATCAAAAACAATATCGGCGGAACACGCAATCTTGCAAATCTTGCCGATCAGTTTAATGTCGAAAATTTCGTCCTTGTTTCCACGGACAAAGCGGTCAACCCGACATCGGTCATGGGAGCAAGCAAACGTGTTGCCGAGCTTGTGGTGCAAGACATAGCTCGCAGTTCTAAAACCAGATTCGGTGCGGTGCGTTTTGGAAACGTTCTGGACAGCAGGGGGTCTGTAATTCCAACCTGGCGCAAGCAAATCGAACTGGGCGGACCGGTGACGGTTACGCATCCGGAAGCAGTGCGCTATTTCATGCTCATCCCGGAAGCAGTACAGCTTATTATCCAGGCCGGAGCGCTGGGAGCGGCCGGGGACATTTTTGTGCTGGACATGGGCAACCCGGTTAAGATACTTGATTTAGCCAACGATCTGATTCGTCTTTCCGGACTCAGACCGGGCACTGATATTGAAATCAAATTTGTCGGATTAAGACCTGGAGAAAAGCTCTACGAAGAACTGCTGACAGCAGCAGAAGGGCTCACGGCCACAAGATACAAAAAGATCTTCGTGGGCAAGCCTCAAGATTTCGATCGCGAGTTACTGAGCAGAGAACTGAAGCGCTTATTCGAAGCTGCGGAAACAGAAGATGAAAGTACAATTCGCTCCGGTCTGGAGAATCTGGTTGGTGGAACCCTGGTAAAGGAGCTGAGCTGATGACTGAATTGCAGACCCTTTCACTTGAAGAAAAAGAGAAGCTTCTGGTAAAACAGCTGTCCAAGCTGGACAGCGTCATTGTCGCTTATTCAGGCGGCGTAGACAGTTCGGTGCTGGCATATTATGCTCGTCAGCTTCTGGGCGATAAAGCCAAAGTTGCCATTGCCGTTTCAGCCAGTCTTTCTCATGAAGACCTGGAATTTGCGCGCAAGCAAGCCGAAGACTTTCACTTCGATCTGATCGAAGTAGAAACTTCTGAAATTGAGGACCCTCGCTATCAAAAAAACGATTCCTCACGCTGCTATATTTGCAAAAGCACCATGTTCAGCGAGCTGGAAGATCTGGCAAGAGACTTCGACATCAAGTACATAGCCTACGGCGCAATCATGGACGACATGCAAGACACAAGGCCGGGGCATCGGGCCGCTCGCGAGCACAGAGTGCTCAGCCCGCTGCAACAGGCAGGTCTTGAGAAACTGGAGATAAGAATTCTGGCCGAGCGATGCAGATTGCCTTCCTGGGACAGACCACAGGCAGCCTGCCTTTCTTCTCGCTTGCCCATGAATGAACCGGTAACTGTCGAAAAGCTATCAATCATCGAAAAATCAGAAGCATACTTGCATTCTCTCGGCTTCAAACAACTGAGAGTTCGTCATCATGGCGATCTGGCCCGAATCGAACTTGAAGAAAGCGAGATTCCCAGACTCTCTTCCAATCCTGAGCTCATGCTTCAAGTTGCAGGCAGGCTGCGCGAAATCGGCTACAAATTTGTAACCCTGGACCTTGCTGGTTATAGACAGGGTGGAGCCAACCTGCAAGTAAAAAATGAAAAGAAAGACTGAGCGTCAAGCTCTAGGTTTTGCGGCTTGCTGCAAAACCTTTTTGACCAATAGCTGCATAGAAGGGGAAACAAAGCCTTTTTCCGTTAAAGCCAGGTAGCAAAAATCCTGAAATTCAATAAGAACCTGCGTTTTCATTTCCAGAGAATCCTTAAGAAGAGGCTCCAGATATTGATCATCAAAACGGCAAAGCGAAGCAAAGCGCCCCATCCAGTTTGAATAATCTAAGAGCGGGTTTTTCGAT
>JAIEPM010000286.1 GCA_019748395.1 Candidatus Obscuribacterales bacterium | reverse complement strand
AGAGCAGCATCAGCAGCGCTTTCTTCTGAAGCGCCAGCTCTCCAAAATGCCTGTCTGCGTCAATCGGATCATATAAGCGGCAAAGCGCAGGCTTGTAACCTGCCCACATGATCTTGCGCACAGCATCCAGTCCTTCAGCCATTGAGTTAAAGGCAAAGGCACGTTTCGACTCTTTCTCGGGCAGAGGATGAATCCGGTACGTAATCTCGCTCAATACTGCCAGAGTCCCTTCCGAGCCGAGGAAGAGTTCATTGAGATTTGGTCCGCAAGCAGCTCGCGGCGCATTTTTCGTACTGATCACGCTGCCGTCAGCAAGCACGGCCTTCAAGCAAACGAGCATATTCTCGATGCTGCCGTACTTGCTTGAATACTGGCCGGACGCACGAGTCGCCACCCAACCGCCTACAGAAGAGAGGGCTATTGACTGCGGAAAATGCCCCATGCTGTATCCACGCTTGTTGAGATAAGCTTCAAATTCGGCACCGATCATACCGGGCTGAACAGTCACAGTCAGGGCTTTTTCATTCAGCTCAATGACACGGTTCATTCTCCTGAGGCTGAGTACAATTGCAGCCCGTCCCGCTTTCGCCCCGGCACAGACCCCGGAACCAGCCCCGTAAGGAACCACCGCAACCCGTTCGCGCGAAGCAAAAGCAAGAAGCGCTGAAATATCCGCTTCATTCTCCACATGAACAACACAGAGCGGCAGAGCCTGTTTCAAGCCGTGGATGCGCCGCTGCAAATCAAGCATCCAGTAATCGTGTGCGTACTGCTCAAGCGTGGCAGTGTCGAAGCAGACTTTGCCTGAACCAAGCAAGTCTTGCAAATGTTTCAAAAGCCTATCGGCTTTCATAAAAAACTCCCGCCGGAATGCTAATCCGGCCTGACGAAAATCGCAGAGCGGCTTATTCAGCCGGACTGCTCTAGAACCTTGCAACACCACATGGTGCTGCTAAAAATTACAGAGAAACTGCTCTAATCACTTGCGCTTTTCAAGAATTCTTTGAGCAATGCGCTCGGAAAGCGCGCAAATTGTGAAAGCGGGGTTGCGCCCCAGTGCCGATGGAATAATCGAGCCATCGACGATGTACAAGTTTCGGTGACCGAAAACTTCTCCATAAGGGCTGACTACAGCCCTCTTCGGGTCATTACCCATCGGACAGCCACCAAGAGGATGGTAAGTGAACTGCCGTCCGAAAGTCGAGAAAACATTGGCAAGATATTTTCGCCCGAGCACCCTGGCCAGACTGCTCTGAATTCGATGCTGAGCTTTGAGAGCAGCTTCTTCGTGCAGCCGAGGCCAGTCCAGACTCAAGCCACCCAGAGCATTCAGACGCAAGCGCCCTGAGCTGCTGTCCATGCCCACTCCGACATACACCAGCATGTCTCTTGCCATAGCCGCAATCTGAGCTGCACTGCTTTCAAAACCGAGATAGGCTTTCAAGAAATGATAAACGCGAGACAGTTGAGAACCGCCTACCATGCCTGCAGCAAAAGTCGGGTCGGCGATATCTTCCACAACATATTTATCAATCTCGATCATACTTGCAATCGCCGGCCCGCTGTTCAAATCATCCTTAGCTGAATTCACGGCCAATGCGCCTGAAAGAACATTGCCGTTTATGCTGAAGCGAGTGCCTAGAGCCGGACTCAAAGCTCCAAGCAAACCCTTAGCCCGACTTCGCAAGAGCAGCTCGTTGCTTCCGAAAGTACCTGCCGCCAGGAGCAAATGCCTGCACTGAATTTTTAAGCTCTGAGCAAGCCTTCCATCCAGCTCGTATCGATTGCAATGCAAGCTGTAACCAAGCGAATCGGCCTCGATATACTTCACTTCATGCAAGGTCCTGAGTTCCGCTCCGCGAGCTTCGGCAGCAGCTATGTAGCTCAAATCGACGCTGTTTTTGGCGTTCTGCGGGCAGCCTGCAGAACAGCGACCGCAATAATTGCAACCCATCTGTTTAGCGTTGCCGAAGCCATTTGGCGCAGCAATTTTGTCATCGGCAAAATTCACGGCAATTTCTGCCGGACGCCATTTCCATTTGAGTTTCTCAGCGGCCTTGCGATGCAGTTCGGCTCTGGGCACGGGGCGTCCGGGAAAAGGATGATTTACAGTAGAAACTCCCGGGACCTCAGATGCTCGCAAATATTTGCTTGCAAGCTTGTAATAGGGCTCCAGAGAATCAAGATTGCTGCCGACCGGCCATCCTTCTTGAAAGGCTTTTTCATGGGCTTTCACGACAACATTAGCCCAGATCAAGGAACCGCCGCCGACACCGGCGGCAACCAGACCCTGCAGTTTGCTGAACTGTCTCAAGTCATAAAGTCCGAGTCTCTGCCGAAAAGGATTGAGCAGCTGCCGGTCCCAAAAATAGGAAGCCTGACCGGGCTCCGGAAAAGGACTGGAAGAGGGCTTTAAGGCTGCGGCAGGCAGGTTTTTTCCGTGCCAGCGCCTGCCGCGCTCAAGAATCAGAACTGACTTGCCGGCCTCGGCAAGTCTCAAAGCAACTGTGCCTCCGCCGAAGCCGGAGCCCAGAACGACGTAATCGTAAATCATAGGATTTCTCCCGAGTACGCTCTTTTTCAAACTCGGCAGACTGCTGAAAAAGCAGCACTACTCACCGAGCCCGAAATCCGGAGTCAATTCTGTCTTAGTTGAAAAGCTTGAACTAATAGTTCTCCAGAAAAACTCCTTTTCTCCTCAAACAAAAAACAATGCTTATGGCGCGCTAAGCCTACAAAGCCGGAGCTTTTTCTTGCAAGAGCGAATCACTTTAGACGCAGTGATTTCAGAAGATCTTCGGGCTGGAGCAAAGCAGAAGCAGCTTCTAGTTCCCGGCATCAAAAGATCTCAGCTCGCACTGGCACGCAGTCTGACCCAAAAACCGTCCTCTTGAGATCGACAAGAGCAGGCAAACTCAAATTGCGGACTTAGCTTTCACCAAACTTTCATATGTGCATATATTCAAACACTTGCATATTTGAGCGACTGCTGCTAACTTAAATAAGAGAGGAGCAAATCATTGACTTATGGCTGAATCCAACACTCAAGAATATCCGCTCGTGCCGCATCCGGCGCTGAGCCCGACCGCACGATTCCTGAATCTTCTTTCCGAGGACAAACATGATCTGCTCGTGCTTTTGAGCTATACAGTTTTCAGCAGCCTTCTCTCACTGGCAGTGCCTCTGGCAGCTCAATCGCTGGTTAACACAATTGCAGCTGGAATATTTCTACAACCGTTAATCGTTTTGTCATTGCTGCTGCTCTTAGGACTGCTTTTCGGAAACAGCCTGAGAATGCTGAAATTCTGTCTCATTGAAAACCTGCAGCAAAGAATCTTCGCACGCATCGCACTTTCAATAAGCGAGCGCATACCTCGAATAAAGGCGTCTGCTCTAAATAACGAATACATGCCTGAATTGATAAATCGATTTTTCGATGTTATGACCGTTCAAAAATCATGGGCTAAGCTTTTGCTTGATGGTCCAACTGCCGTCCTGCAAGTCTTTGCGGGGCTTCTACTCATGGCATTCTACAGCCCTTTTTTGCTTGCTTTCGACTTACTTATTATTGTTTTTGTAATTTTTGCAGGGACTGTTCTAGGACACGGCGGACTGAGAAGCAGCATTCGTGAGTCGCTGATGAAATATCGCGTCGCCGAGTGGCTGGAAGATATGGGTCGCTGCCAGACGAGCCTGAAAACAGAGGGCGATCCTGATTTCCTTGCGACACGCACGGACAATCTGGTCATGCGTTATCTTGAAGCCAGAAGAATTCACTTCTCCGTGCTCTTCAGACAGACTCTGGCAACATATTTTTTCCAGGCAGTCGCCAGTGCCGGAATCCTCGCAATCGGCGGCTGGCTCGTGATTAATAGACAACTCACTCTCGGTCAGCTGGTGGCTGCAGAACTGGTTGTGCTGATGGTTCTTGCGGCGCTCGAAAAACTTATTCGCAACTGTGATACTTTCTATGACCTGCTTACCGGACTGGATAAAATCGGTCACCTCAGCGACATGCCTCTGGAACGAAACGGTGGAGTCGAACTGCCGGATTCAGAGTCCGGTCTCAGCCTGAAATGCCGAGAAATAAGATTCTCTTACGACAACAGACAAGAGTTGTTAAACGGACTCAACTTAGAAATAAAAGCAGGAGAAAAAACGAGCCTGGTCGGAGCAAGCGGTGCCGGAAAATCGACGCTGGCATCTTTGCTCTGCGGACTCAATCAACCCAGTCATGGCAGTGTGGAACTGGGCGGTCTGGACGTCAGAGATCTCGACCTGGCAAGTCTCAGACGTGCAGTCGGTATGGTTGCAGACGCCAATGAAATTTTCGAAGGCAGTATCGAAGACAATGTCAGCCTGGGTAGGCCAAACGTCAGTCACCAGGACGTGAGATGGGCTCTTGATACTGCACAGTTCTCAGACGATTTGCTCAAAATGCCGGATGGGGTGCGCAGCAAGCTGGTGAGCGGCGGGCGAAACCTTTCCAGAGGACAGCAGCAAAGATTGCTTATTGCCAGAGCAATTGCCGAAAAGCCTCGCTTGCTTATTCTGGATGAAGCATTCACCGGCATTGAAGAACGCACGAAGTTGAAAATCATCGACTCCCTTTTTGCAGCCGAAAACAGATGGACTGTTCTTGATATATCGCATGATGCAGAGGTGGTGATGCGCTCGTCCCAGGTGCATGTACTATCAGGCGGACAGATAGTGGAGGCAGGCACTCCCAAAGACCTGGCCTGGAGAAGCGGCAGCGAGTTCTCCAAACTCTTTCCGGAACTGGCATTACAAATTAGAACTGTCGAAAGGCGCTCGAAAGAACGAGCCGGGAGCATTTAGCTATGCAAACATACTCAAAGCAAATGGCTTCGCCGCAAGATCCAGCAATGCCAAACTACCAATCTCTAAAAGTCTGTGAATCGAAACAGGGTTTTGCACTTCTGGCGGCAGTTCTCAGCCTTCTGATCGGCACCCTGGTTCTGCTTCTACTTTTCGTACCATGGCAACAATCAGTCTCGGGTTTAGGCAAGATCATAATTTTCTCGCCTATGGAAAGACCACAGAACATTGAAGCTCAAATTCCAGGCAGACTCAAACACTGGCATGTGCATGAAGGTCAAAAAGTATCTAAGGGACAATTAATTGCTGAACTGAGCGATCTAGATCCGAAGTTTCTCGACCCTGAACAGCTGGAAAGATTGAAGTCACAAAAGAAGGCACTCTCGGCCAGAAAACAAGCAGCAGAACTTCGATACAACTCACTAAAGGAACAAATTGAAAGTTTGAAGCTCTCGCAAAAGGCAGCAGTGCCATCGGCAAATGAGAGGGCAAGGCAGGCGAAAGATCGAATCTGGTCAGCCGAACAAGGCGTGGAAGCAGCACGCCAAAACACGCATACTACTGAGCTGAACTTAAGTCGATTGAAAGATCTTTACGAAAACGGATTGAGATCAAAGCGAGATCTGGAACTTGCAGAACTGGACCATGCAAGAGCAGTAACTGATTTACAAAGAGCCAATGCAGCTCTTGAAATAGCCAAAAAAGATCAAACTCTGGCCCACTTTGATCTGGACAAAGTTTCCGCCGACACCGACGCCGCGATTAGCAACATATATGCCGCCATGGCTGCCGCACAGGAAACAATTGAAAGTACTTCAAGTGAGATAATTAAACTCGATATAGATATTCACAACCTGAGCAAAAGGCAAGATCAAAGACTTGTTTACGCTCCAAGAAGCGGTAAAATAGTACGAATTCTCAAGGTTGGTACAGGCGAAACCGTAGACGCAGGAATGGTTCTGGCTGTTATTGCTCCTGAAACCGAAGACTTAGCCGCCGAGCTCATGATCAGCGACAATGACGCGCCCCTGGTTGCAGTAGGTAGACCTGTACGCCTGCAGTTCGCAGGCTGGCCGGCCTTGCAGTTTTCGGGCTGGCCCTCGATTGCGGTGGGCACTTTCGCCGGTCGCATTGCCGTCATCGACGCAGTGGATGACGGTAGTCGCAACTATCGTGTTATAGTAAAACCTGATGCTGAAGCCATCGCCCGAGGCAGAGATGAAGCCTGGCCGTCTGTGACACACCTGAGACCGGGCGCAGAAGCAAGTGGCTGGATAATGCTCGATACAGTCCCTCTAGGATTTGAACTCTGGAGACAATTCAACGCTTTCCCGCCAACTGTCAAACCGGAATCACTCGGACTGACCAAGGGCTCTACGGACATAGGCAAATCTGAAAGCAAGCGCAAGTCTAAATAGGGTCCGTATATGCTCCTGAAAACTAAGGGAATTCGCTTTTTACTGGCTGCCTGTCTCATGGAAGCTTTTTGCTTCCAACAGAGCTGTTCGGCTCAGATCGAATCAATTGACTTGAGACCGGCACTACCGACAGTGGCAGGCAGCAAAGACTCACAGAGAGAAGGAAAGGCACTGAGCTTTGAAAACTTTCTCAAAGCCGTAGACAAAAACTATCCCAAACTCTTGAGTGCCGATGCCGAACGTAAAATTTCAAGCGCAAAACGACTAGAAAAATCCGGTGCCTTCGACCCGACCCTCAATCACCTTAGCGAATACTTGAGAGTTCAAGACACCTTCACTCCAGGCAAAGCTAAAGAAGCAGTCCATAATGAATCAAGACTTGATTTGCTGACTCGCTCAGGAATTAAGGTTTTCACAGGCATGAGGCTCAATCCCAACGACACAAAAACTCCTTTTGTGCCTACCGGAAAGGCCGGCGAATACTATGCCGGCATGAGCGTGCCGCTTTTGCGTGGTTTAAGAATCAACGAAAAGTCGGCGGCCGAGCAGCAAGCCAAACTGGGCGAACCCCTGGCAGCAAATATTTACGGCTCAACTCGTCTTGAGGTTCTTTTGAAAGCCGCCGCCACCTATTGGGAATGGGTTGGGGCAAGAGCCCGGATAAATGTAGCCCAAAACCTCCTTTCTCTTGCAGAGATTCGTGTCACACAAGTGAAAGGACGTGTCGAAAAAGGTGATTCTGCAGCACTTGAGATTGCCGAGTCGGAACAAGAAATTCAACGGCGGCAAGCCACCTTGATTAAAACAGAGCGCGAGCTTCAAAAAGCATCCATTTCGCTTTCTGTGTTTTTATGGGATGAAAACGGAGAGCCGAGAAAATTGCCTGCCAAAGAGGAGATGCCCGAACTCGGACCCGAACCCCGAAACTTGAGCGAAACAGAATGGCTTGAGGGGAGAAAATTCGCACTGGAACTGCGTCCGGAACTTAAGCGCATCCGACTTGAGAAAGAACAGGCTAGAATCGATTTGAGACTTGCAGAAAACCAGATATTACCGGCTATGGATGCATATTTTCTTCAAGGCGCCGACACAGGACCACAAGGCATCGGGCCTGTAGTCAGAGCCGGTATGAATGTTTCCATGCCGCTGCGCCAGAGAAGCGCTCGCGGATTGGCAGAAGCAGCACGATTGAAGATTCAAAAACTCAACTTCGATGAAAAGGCCGAAAAGCTGCGAATTCAGACGGAAGTCGACGACACTGTTTCAGCCATGAATGCAGCCTATGAGCGATACAGTGCTACAAAACAGGAGGTCAAAAAGGCTCTGGAAGTCGAAGTCGGAGAACGCAAGCGATTTGCAGCCGGAGACAGCACTGTTTTTCTTGTAAATCAAAGAGAAAGAACCACAGCTGAAGCGAAAATGCGTTTGCTTGAAATTCATGTTGAATATCTCCAGGCACTTGCAGCGTTTCGAGCGGTCAGCGGTCGAATTTAAATTGAAAATAGAAGCTCGTAACTTGACGGCATTATACATTTCTATATATGCTAATATTTGAAACTATCAAAGTGGAGCTGCCATGCCATACCGTGCCGTAGTCAGTGCCGAGCTTGCAAGATTATTCGGTGTTCTCTCACATCCGATTCGTATTCGCATTATCGAAGAGCTTCAGAGAGAAGACCTGACGGTGGGTAGCTTGCGAGATATACTCGGCATAACTCACGCAGCAGTCTCACAACAGCTTTCCGTGCTCCGCAGTCATCACCTTGTTGCTGAAAACAGGCAAGGCAGAAACGTTTTCTACCATCTACGCAAGCCCGCGCTTGCAAAATGGATTATGGACGGCACCGCCTTCATTTCACCAGACACCTCAGAAGTAGAATTGATGGTTTCGGCTATCAAGAATGTCCAAACAATCTGGGCAGCGGAAGAAGAATCAAAGAAAAAAGCTTCAAAGAAAGCTTCTGCTGCTAAAGGCAAGGCCGGTTAAGCGTTAAGCCGAGAGCAGTTCCTCATAATCGAAACTAAGAGATGCTGAGACAGGAGCAACTGGCTCAGCATCTTTTATTCCAGGTTTTATAAGGTCAAAAAACTTGAATTTATCTGCCTAGCGGTTTACAGAGCCAGGAAATGATATATACTTTCAAATATCAAGACTCTTATATATTCAAATCTTTGCATATTATTTATGAGGAAGCCACTGATGACTGCAAAATTCTCCGCCGAAGAAATCGTCTACACCTGTCGAGGCAAAAGCTTCCCATGCGATCAACCTGGAAAAGGCAGAATTGTCTGGCAGGTGGACGAAGTACAAGACGGTGATTGGTTCCAAGCCCTCAGCAACGAACTAGATGACGGCCACGACGACCTTGCACTGGCTTCCTCAAAAGGTGCAAAAGGATGCATAGTCAATCGACGCAGTCGTTATGCATTTGCTGAAGCAGAGACTCCTTTAATCACTGTATCAGATAAAAAAAACAGCAGACAGTAAGTTGCTGGCATTTCCCTCCAGCGAGAAACAAACAAAGTCCCCTTCAGCTAACTAATAGAGGAAAACGATGCACGCACAGCTACTTGCGTTCAGTGAACTGAGCGCCTTATTTCTGCCTTTAGTGGCTCTTTTCCTGAGCTTTTCCAAACTCAATCCTCAAAGCAAAATAAAGCTTTTCATTTTTAGTGAACTAGCTGCATTCACTTGCAGCCTGACTGCCTTATTAAGTTATTCGCTCAAACCCGA
>JAIEPM010000016.1 GCA_019748395.1 Candidatus Obscuribacterales bacterium | reverse complement strand
GCGGTTCTACCCGAGAGCTCCCAAGAGCGTGCCGATCGACGACCCGCGCGTCGTGTTCGTGCCCTCCCTGACCCTGCTCGTCACGCTCGGGCGTCTCAAGCGATCGCGCCTGCCTGCGTCGCCGCCCAGAGGTCGCTTGTCAGATTGAAACGCTCGGCGCTTGAGAGCTTGTTCAGCCCGGCAAGCAGTTCTTGCCGCAGGGCTTCGCTGTAGGAAACCCGGAAGAAACCTTTGCCCTCTGCGTTGACTACCAGGCCTTGCAGCCCTTCGCCCACGTAGAAGCTTTGCTCGGCTTCTTCAAGCAAGAAGTAGCGTTCGACGGTACCGTCGCTGGTCTGAGCACGCAGAGCCACGGGCAGATGCCAGAGCTCCGCATGTTTCTCCGCTGAAGGCAGGTACCGGAAGGGATGCTGTTTGAGCACGATCGAGCCGCCGGCATCTGCCTTGGCGACAGTCACGAGCGGGAAGCCCTGCTGGTAGACCCAGCTGTCCATCATCTTGCTCACCGGAATGACTTGCTCGGCTTCTTTGACAGCCTGGTCCAGAGCCAACCAGAGGTCGGCGGTTTCGGTGTTGGCGTACTGATGCCGCGCCATGTAGATGGCACAGCCGCGCCGGAAGACTTCCTCGCCGAGATAGAGTTCGAGCATACGCAGGATGGCGCAGCCTTTTTCGTAAGTCAGAACATCGAACATGGCACGCGCGTCTTCCGGCGATTGAACCGGAAACTCGATGCTGCGGCTGGCGTTCAGACCGTCGATGCGCATCGCACCGGCTTTTTCGATGTTGAAGCTTTCCCAGAACTTCCATTCAGGCATGAAAGCATGCACGGCTTTGGCAGCCATGAAAGTGGCGAATGCTTCGTTCAGCCAGAGGCCGTTCCACCAGTTCATCGTGACCAGGTCGCCGAACCACATATGCGCGTTTTCGTGGCTGACGACTTCAGCAACGCGCAGGAGTTCCGAGTGCGTGGCCCGGCTTTCATCAAGCAGTAGCGCTGTTTCTCGGAAAGTGATGCAGCCGAAGTTTTCCATGGCGCCGGATGCGAAGTCCGGAATAGCCACGAGATCGAGCTTTTCACCCGGGTAGTCGATGCCGAAGTATTCGGCGAAGTAATCGAGTGAGAACTTTGCCCATTTAAGAGCGTAAGCCGAAAGGTGCTTCTTGCCTGGCACAGACCAGACACGAATCGGAGCGCCGCTCTTTGCAGGTACAATTTCCGAGGCTTCGAACTCACCGACAACATAGGCAACAAGATAGCTCGACATCTTGATGCTGGGCTTGAACTCAAGCAATTTCTTGCCGTTGCCCAGATCTTTCTCGGATTGAAGAGGGCTGTTTGAAATGGCAGTCAGCTCTTTGTCAATCTCGATTGTGATCTGGAACTGAGCTTTGAACTCAGGTTCGTCAAAGCAAGGAAAGGCGCGCCGCGCGTCGCTCGGTTCAAACTTGGTGGTGGCAATGTGTTTTTGCACACCGGAGCCGTCTTTGTATGAGCTGCGGTAAAAGCCGCGCAGCTTGTTGTTGAGGATGCCCTCGAAAGCAAGCTCGAGCTGCCATTCACCTTTACCGGCCTGACCGTCGAGTTCGATGATAGCCAGCTGCTTTTCTTCGTCGTAGCTGACTTTGCCGTTGAAAGAGCTGCCCTTCTTGTTGGAGAGAAGAGCTTTCTTAATCACGATTTCAGTGGAGTTGAGAACAATGCGGCTTTGCGCTTCTTCAAGCGTCAAGCTGATCGTTTCCTGGCCGCTGAAGGTCGCCCCTTCGATATCCGGGATGACTTTGAGTTTGTAGAAACTGGGTTTCACCGCGCTTGATAGCCTCGATGGACCCTTTTCGAGTTGTTTATGTCTTTGGCACATATGACCCTCCGTTTGAGCAATTATCACCGATTTGCAACAGCTTCAAGTTAAGGGGGCGTGCTTTTTGAGAGCACGCCCCCCACTTGAACTGCTCTGGACCGGAGAGCTGTTTACTGACTGACGCTCGGCTGAGGAGCCGGGTAGGACGCCAGGAGCTTCGGCAATTCACGCGCTTTGAAAAGCACGTTGATGCGCAGCATTTCGAGCGCCTGCTCGATCTGCTTCTTGCCGCTCGGCACTTCGTGAGTGCTGAAGAAAGCACGAGCTTCCGCTTCCATCGCCGGGTCATCGAGTGCCGACACAGCCTGGCACATACGCACCATGCCGCTTTCGGGATATAGCTTCAGCAGCGTATCCCAGTTGGCTTTAATGAACTCCCAGGCATGCTGGCTACCCGCGCTGTTCCGCAGCACGGCTGCCACCGTGAAGGGGGCATCCTGCGTCCGGATTTTCTGCGGGTCGAGCGCATGCTGCAGCGTTGTTTTGAGCAGAGACTCATCGCGGAAAGCAGCCAGTGCATCGAGGAAGTGCTGTTCCTCTTGCGGAGTCCCGGCTTTCTGGAATGACTGGAAGAACTCGTCGAAGAGCGCCTGATCGCCGTTGCCGGCGCAGATGCTAATCATCGGACCGACCAGGTTCGGGTCGATACTGGCGCGGTTCGTTTTCCAGGCAGCGTAGCGGCGGCTGCTCTCGGCTGCGACTGACGGGTCGTTGGCGACCGAACCGAGTGCGGCGATGGTTTTGGCGCGCAGTTCGCGTTCCTTGAGGCTTTCGCCGCTCTTCTGATCCCAGCCCAGTTTCATGTGGGTCGGCTGCAAGAGGCTGCGGACCAGGGTTTCAAACGCCGGGCGGTTAGCCTCAGGCAGAATGTCCCGAATCGCACTCAGCCCACCGTTGACAGCCGACCAGACATTAGGGTCCGTCTCATCGTCGAAGAGAGCGGCGATCGCCAGGAACTCGTCCGTGCTGGCCATGCCTGCTTTGACACAGGCCCAGGAGTCTGCCACCAGGTTGTAACGTTCGACGACGCTGAGCTCGCGCATGCCTTTCGTGGTCAGTCCGCTGCTGAGCTCCTTGTCGTAGCGGACTCGCATGAAGCCATGGCCGCCGGCGTTGATAACCACCCAGTCCAGGCCTTCGCCGACATGGACCGCCATTTCCTTGTCGGTGAGCAGGAACTTCCGCTCGCTGACACCTTCACTGGTCTTGGCTCTCATGAAAACAGGCACGGTCCAGACCTGAGTCTGATCCACCGCTTGCGAGAGGAATTTGAAGGGACTTTGTGAGAGTACGATACTGCCGGCGGTATCGCCAGTCGAGACGCTCAGCACCGGGAAGCCGGGTTTGTAGACCCAGCCTTCCATGATCTTGGCCACGTCCTGCTTGCTCGTTTCGCTGAGAGCCGCCCAGAGGTCTTCACCTCGGGTGTTGCCGTAAGCATGACGCGCCATGTAGAGTGCGATGCCCTGACGGAACAGCTCCTCGCCTACGTACTGCTCGAGCATGCGCATCACCGAGCAGCCCTTCTCGTAAGTGAGCACATCGAACATGGCTTGTGCTTCGTCCGGATGTTCGACTTTGAACTGGATCGGCCGGGTGCTCTGCAGAGCATCGGTGCGCATCGCGGTACCGCGAGCGAGCGCGAACTTGTCCCAGACACCCCAGTGACGTTTCCAGGCATCGACGCATTTGGCGGCCATGAAGGTCGCGAATGCTTCGTTCAGCCAGATGCCGTCCCACCACTCCATGGTGACGAGGTCGCCGAACCACATGTGAGCAATCTCATGTGCCACCACTTCGGCGACACGATCACAGGCTGCCTGGGAGGCGCTTTCCGGGTCGACGAGCAGAGATTCCTCGCGGAAGGTCACGCAACCCAGGTTCTCCATGGCGCCGGCAGCGAAGTCGGGAATGCCCAGCATGTCCATCTTGTCGCCCGGATAGGGGCAGCCGAAGTATCGGCTGAAATAGCGCAGGGAGAAAGCCGCTACTTCCAAGGAGAATTTGCTGAGTTCCAGCTTGCCCGGAACCGTGAAAACGCGCACGTCGACACCGTCGACGTTGAGGGTTTTGCTGACGTCGAGCTTGCCGACCACGAATGCCAGGAGATAACTGGACATCTTCATGGTTTTGGCGAAATCGACGCGTTTCTTCTTGCCGGGAAGACTCGTGCATTTGAGCACGCGTGAGTTTGAGACTGCGCTGAGCTCGCTGTCGACAATCAGGCTGACTTTGAAAGTAGCCTTCATGTCCGGTTCGTCGAAGCAGGGGAAGGCGCGACGAGCGTCGGTTGATTGGAACTGCGTGCTGGCCAGCACTTGCTCGTTGCCGGCTGAGTCTTTGTATCGGCTGCGATAGAAGCCTTTGAGCTTGTCGTTCAGCTTGCCGCTGAACTTGAGCTTGAGCTTCCAGGCACCTTTGCCGACTGTGCCGTCGACTTTGACGGCGATGCGCTCGTTGGCAGGGTCGAGCAGGATTTCGCCCTTGAAGCTCGTGCCGTCACGAGCGCTCAGGACGGCGCTCTCGATGCGCATGTCGGGGTTGTCGCCGCCTGTGCCGGATGCATTCAGGATGATCTCGGCCGAAGGCTTGCTGACTTGAATGTCGATAGTAACTTCGCCGTCGTAAGTAGCGGCGTTGAGGTCCGGTGCGAGCCTGAGCTCGTAGTGTTTGGGCAAGACTGTCCGGGTCAGTCTATGTCCAGACACCGCCGTGCAGGCGATGCTGGAGCCGTTGTGGAATCTGCACATAAACTTGTCCTTTGTTGCTGTAGTTCCCCGTGTTTGCGGGTGTTACTGAAAAGCTGCTCTTTCTCCATCGACCCTGGCAAGCGACGTCGGCAGCTCAAGGCTCGCGCCGGGGCGAGGCTTCGATCTGCTTGGGTGTGCTGACTGTGTGCTTGGAGTCTTGGGTTGCTTGCTGCGGGTCGCTGTAAAAAGAAAGAGTGTTATCAAACTAGATTTAGTACTGTTTCAAAGCAATACGAGAATCTAGTTCTGATAAGGGTTTCAGATGAGAACTCTATGAGATCTCAGCCTGCCGTCGAGACAGATGTTGTCATTAGTGAAAGCTCATGACTCTAAACGTTGGCCGAAGCTGCCTTAAGGCTCATCCGCTTAGTCTCTTGGCCACTTTCGCTATGAGCTAGTTAGCGCAGTTGTGAGAAGTCCTTCCTCAAAGATGAGCTAACTTTAGCCAAGCCTTGACATGCATTTATTCAATTACGTTGATCTCAGATCACTGTAATAGCTAGATTCTAGAACTGTACTCGTTCTCTTTTTCAACTCTCTGGTGTCCTACCGGCTGATCCACAGCAAAGCAGTTCCGACAAAGTTTTATACCGGTAAGACCATCCAGCTTGGATGAGAGATACGAGACGGCAACTCCAGATGTGAACACCTGTGTCAGGCGTTCGCTGGTTTTGCCAATCCAAATCCGTTTTGGATGGATGTCGAGATTCCTCGGCAGTCCGCTTCTTGCACCATCCACCACCTTGAAGCAGCCGAGTGCTGCTCAACATCAACCATCAGGAGATTTGCTATGAACAAGAAGTCTTTCGTTCCCGCCAACCAGTGCTCCACCGGCGTTCTCCCTCCCTACATGCTCTTCGAGCTGGCCACCCGGGCCGGCAATGAGCGCTATCTCGACACTCTCTCGACGACGATGCGCATGCACCGCCGCTCGCAGAAGCAGCAGAGCGCCAACCCGTTCGCCCGCTTCGCCGGCGCCGGCAACAGCAGCATCGAAGTCTACGACTGCAACGGCGGTGAGTCGCGCCCCGGCAGCAAGGCCCGCTTCGAAGGCGAGCCCGCCACCGGCAACAAGGACGTCGACAGCGCCTACGATTTCACCCTCGCCGTGCGCAAGTACTACGCCGAGGTCCACGGCCGCAACGGCATCGACGCCCACGGCATGACCATGGTCTCGAGCGTGAACTACGGCGATCGCTACAACAATGCCTACTGGGACGGTCGGCAGATGACCTACGGCAAGGGCGACCAGGAGATCTTCGCCTCCTTCGTCATCCTCGACGTCGCCGGTCACGAAGTCACCCACGGCGTCACCGAGTTCGAGGCCAACCTGCGCTACTACAAGCAGGCCGGCGCTCTGAACGAATCGCACTCGGACATCTTCGGCAAGATGATCGAGGCCTACAGCAAGAACCAGCCGGTCGAACAGATCGACTGGGTGCTCGGTCGCGGCATCTTCATGCCCGGCATCAAGGGTGAAGGCATCCGCAACATGCTGAAGCCCGGCACCGCCTACAACGACGCGCGGCTCGGCAAGGACCCGCAGCCCGACCACTACTCCAAGCTCTACACCGGTTCGTCCGACAACGGTGGTGTCCACTACAACTCGGGCATCGTCAATCGCGCTTTCGCCAACTGGGTGATCGCGATGGGCGGCTTCGAGTGGAAGAAGGGCGCCAAGATCTGGTTCGCGGCTCGCGCTGCGGCCGGCTCCAACCCGACCTTCGCTCAGCACGCTTACCACACCGTGGAAGCCTGCAAGGCGCTGGGCACGGCGGCCGACGTCAAGAAGCTGCAGGATGCCTGGGAGCTCGTCGGCGTCAAGCCGAGCAACAAGGTCAGCCACGACAACGACGGCGGCGATGACGTCGACGTCGTTGCCTAAGCGCGCGACCCTGTTCTGATTCCGTTCTAAGGGAAGGGGTGGGAGCTTCGGCTCTCACCCCTTTTCCCATTTCTGGTGTTCACTCCAACCCCCAGAGTTTGTCCCAGCCCGAGCCTTTTCAGGTCGGGCTTTCTTGTTTTCAAACCATTAGTCAGGAGCAAGTAATGAAACCATCCAAATCCAAGCCTGCCCAGCTCAAGTTGCTGGACGGCCAACGCCTGATCGACAGCTCGCTGCCGCTGCGTCACATCACCTGCGCCGGCGACCTGAAGGCGGTGCATCGCGTGCTCCACGCCCACGAAGGTGGGCAGATCTGCCGCAAGCCGCTCATCGTATTGCCCGGTACCGGTCGCAAAACCTTCAAGCTGCCGAGCGTGCAGGAAATCATCTCGGTCTGCGTGCAGTACATCAACAAGGCCGCGGTCGAGAAGCGCGCTCGTGAAGAGGCTGCGGCTCGCAACAGCGGCGGTCGGCGCAAGACCAAGGAAGACGACGACTCGGTGAACGAGCCCAGCATCAAGGCCATCCTCGAAAGCGGCTCGATGGCTTCGATCGTCCCGCTCGTGCACAGCGGCGGCATCGCGCCTGTCAACACCCACGGCGGCACCCTCTACCTGGCTGCAGGCGGGCTGGCCGAGTGCATGTACGACGGTCGCTTCGAAGAGCACCTCGCTCCCATCTTCGACCCGCCGCAGGGCACCGAAGACTGGGCGGCCAAGCACATGCCGGCCAAGTTCCAGGAAACGGTGGAGAGCCTGCGCTATCACTGGCAGGAAATCTACAAGCTCTTCGTCGGCGACGAAGACATCTCTCGCTCGCATGTTTCCGGGGCTCTGCCTTCGGTGATGCATGCCGTTTCCGCCAACTTCCCGGGCGCCGGTGAAGACGAAGTGATCGCCGCTGCAGTCAGCGTCATCTGCAAGGCGCTGGCGCAGATCATGAGCGTTCTGCAAATGTGGGACTCCAGCTTCGTCCAGCAGCGGGACGGCAAGTACACCGAGCTCATGTACATGACGTACACGCTCGAGCAGTGCTTCAAGCTCATGACGCAGGGCGTCGAAACGATGGTCATGCACGTGGGCGACGTGTACATGCCTCGTTACTCGGGCGGTGGTCCGGCGACCATTCCGGGCGCTCGCGGTCCGCTGCATGCGCACCTGATCGAGGTGCCCTTCAACATGCGGCGGTCTTTGATCACGAACATGCCGGTCTTCACCCACGAGTTCCGGCACGACGTTTACGCCGACGTTCCCAACCTGCCCGTGCAGATGGCGCAGGCTGTGCTCGAGAGCATCGACCGGCACGCTCCGTACGACTTCAGTTCGGAAACGATCAAGCTCGGCGGTCAGGAAGTTCCCACTCTTGACCTGATCAAGCAGATCTACATCCAGACGCTGTCGGAAACGGACGCGGACATCGCCGGTGGCGTTCTGCTCACGGGTCCGGCTTTCGGCTTCTCGCTCATCTCGGTGTTCAGCGCGCTGAACTCCATGGGTGAGAACATCCTGAACGCGGATGTGCTCCTGCGTCACGGCAGCCGCTACGCGGTGGACCTCGACAACGGAGAGCCGGAGCTTGTTTTCGCTGTCCACATGCCGGATTACCCCCGTGCTTATGTGGTCGCAGCGGCGCTCGACAACCTCGGCTTCGAAGCCGCGGCCAAGGAACTGCGCATCATCGCCGACCAGGCCGCCGGTGATGAAAAGCCGACGATGGTCACCTGGACCAACGGCGACCCGAGCGACAAGCGCTTCAAGTTCAAGATCGAGGTGCCCTTCGCCGACCTGATCAAGGTGGCTCCGGCTGTGGTTGATGGCATCATCAACAGCAAGCTCGAGTGCCTCGTCGGTCGGTCCATGAAGGACCTGGTCTTCTTCGACGCGCACAAGCAGACGAAGGTCGAGGAGCTGGCGAAGCTTCTCGAACAGGGCAAGTGGGAGTTCCCGGAAGGCTTCGGTGACGTTTTCGCCAACTACGTCGCCGCAGCCGCGATCACCGCTTACTGGAACCTCTGCAAGGCCGGCGCCCGCCCGCGTTCGGCTCTGGCTCAGGTGGAAGCCTGTGCCCGCAAGATGCTGGACGAAGTGGTGAAGCGTGGAGCCAGCTCGGTCCCGACGACGCCGCCCGCCCCGCAAGACCCGGCGCCGACCACGCCCAAGGCCTGAGCAGCAATGCGAGTTCAGTGCTGAGTAATCAGAACTGAGCGGGAGGAACGGAGTAGCCAAAAGCTATTCCGTTTCTCTTTTTTTTGTTAACTAGTATAAAGTATAGTAAAAACAAAAGAGATGTAGTTGTTTGGAAAATCTAAGCGGCTGATCTCATTCAACGGGCCACGCCATGCGTGGCCCGTTCTCTGCCTTACAACCCGGCAGGTTCAAGCAGAGTGCTTTAGCCGTAGCGCTTGTTGCAAAGAGACCCGTGCTTCTTTATTTCGATAGCATT
>JAIEPM010000089.1 GCA_019748395.1 Candidatus Obscuribacterales bacterium | reverse complement strand
GTGCCGACCCGGTTCTGGGGGAAGCAAAGGACTGAGCACCGCAGGACCGGAGGAGAAGACTATTCAGTTGGCTAAATGCCGACTGAATAGCTTCCCTCTGGTCCTCTTATTTTCGCGTGTTCGGTCGACCACTCCGCACCTGCATTTGCATGTTATTTGTTTTTTTGGTCGGATACTATAAGGTGGCGTAGAAATTCTACCGGAAAGCATTTTCGACTCAGGGCAAAAAGCATTCGCTAGCAATTAAGCTCTTTGAGTATCCGATTCTGCTGGAGAAGTTTCTGTCTCGATTTTGCCTGCAGGGGTCTGGGCTGGAATGCCTGGCGGGTTTGACCCCTTTTCTTGCAGCCAGTCTTTTATCAAAAACAGGCGATCGTTGTCGACATTGTAGAGCAGTGGAACGACGTTAAGCTGTGGAAAGAGCGTGGAAAGGCGCTTGCTCTCTTCAAGAGCAAAGTCGACCGGATCTTCAATCTCAAGTCTATCTGCTTTCAGATCAAAGAAGCTTTCAGCTTTTTCTTTTGTCCAACCATGCACCTTGTTTAGGGTCTCTACGAAGATTTCTTTTTTGTTGAAAGGATCTGACATGATGCAGTTGTTATGAACCACAAGTGCCATATGTTCTATCCCCGAAGAAAGAGCCAGGGCAATTGAAAATTCCATATCGCGCATATTAGCGCCGGGACTTCGGATCACATAAGCGCAGTTTTTCGGCAGATGAATTTGCTTTCTGTAGTCTATGCACATGCCTACAATCAGGTCGACCTGGTCAAGGCGATCACTGGATGCTTCGAAGAAATTTTGACATTTAATCAACTCTTCTATGGGAGTATCGCGCAAACAGGAAGGAATTTCATCTGCTGTTTTGAGTTCAATCAGGCTCGTGAACTCGGCTGAAAGCCTGGCGAATGAGCCGGTTTCACGCTGATCGCATAAACGGCTGCGCATCACATTAGCAATCTGATCCGTATTCAAAAGCATTGCGGTTCTCAGCTTACAATCGCGAGGACCCTGTTCGCGCAGCTTCGGATCTTCACAGGGCTCAAGAACTGAGGCGCAGCCATGACAGTAAGACTGCAAAGCAAATTTATTGGCTGAAATTATTGCGTCCTTGAAATCCTTGAAAAAATTATCGGCACCAAGTCTCTCAAAAGCGCCGATGCGTCTTAGAAGATCATGGGGCTGATGCGGTAATTCCGCGAGAATCAGGCGCACGCCGTTGCGTTTTAGCTGTTCGAAGATTGAAAGAATGGTCTCAGCACCGGTCATATCCATAACATTGACGGCTTTCATATGCAGAATAACTGCTTTCAAATTTTGGGCAACCAGTATCGTTTCTGTAAATCTTTCGGCTGCACCGAAAAAAAGCGGACCGTCAACAAGGAAACTGCCTACATATTTGCAGGATGGAACAGGCTGACGGAGAACCGACCTGCGGTCCGGGTCATAATCCTGCTCGGTGATTTTAACTGCGGACATTTGTTTTATAAATAGCCCGCAAGTCAGTAATAACCCGGTCACAACTCCGGCAGTCAGGTCTATCAAAACCGATGCGGCCGTCGTCAAAATTACTACGATTCCTTCAGTGCGCGAGGCCTTGAAAATTTGCTTTGTCGCTTCCCATTCTATTAAGCGGATCCCGGTCATTATAAGGACTCCGCCAAGTGCAGCCAGCGGAATCTGCTCTGCTTGCTTTGCCAGTGCGAAAGTCAAAAGCATCAAAACAAGCGCATGTACAATGGATGCAAGACGAGTTTTAGCTCCGGCTCTGATACTGACTGCGGTGCGTGCGATTACACCTGTAACCGGAATGCCGCCGAAAAAGGGAGTTACTAAATTGGCAATTCCCTGTCCGATCAGCTCCTGATCGGAGTGATGGCGCCTTGAAAGTGTCATGCCGTCGGCGACAGAAGCTGAAAGCAAGGATTCGATTGAGCCAAGCATGAAAACTGTAATCGCTGAGGCAAAAAGTACATCGAAGTCTTCCCATGGCAAGCTCGGAATTTGCGGAAAAGGCAGGCTGGTTGGGATTGCCGCAATATCTATGACACGCGGAATATTGAAGTGCAGACCGGCGGCAACGATTGACGCCACAACAATTGCTACCAGTTGTCCGGGCGCTACCTTTGTCCATTTTGGTACAAATATGGCAAGAGCTAGAACCACAAGACCGATGGCTATGGCTTGAAGATTGAATTCCTGGTGAACAAAAACGTGCCAGAAAAGACTGATGATATCTTGTATGAACTCGGGTATGAGTGGATGTCCGGCAAGCGGTGCCTGATGGCCGCTGTGGGCGATGGGTTTGGTAGGCAAGCCGAGAAAGTCATCGAGAGCGTTGAAAATTACGAGAATACCAATTGCGTTTGCAAATCCCGTTATAACAGGCATGGGAATAAATGAAATAAGCTTTCCGAGCCGAAAAACACCGGAAAGTATTTGCAGAATACCGGCAGTTAATCCAACCAGCCAGATTGCGCCGATGCCATAAGTTTCCGCGATCCCAATCAGAACCACTGCCATTGCTGCAGCCGGACCTGTGATTGCATATTTTTGTCCACCAAAAAGTGCCGTAATTATGCTGGAAATGATACCGGTTACGATACCGACACCCGGTTCGACACCGGCGGCTATGGCAAGGGCCAGATTCAGTGGGAGTGCGACCAGGGCAACAGTGAGTCCGGCCCAGAGGTCGGATAGAATTGTTTTGCTGGCGAACATATCTTTCCATTCGGAAATGAGATAAGACAGGTCAAAACCCAGAATGCGATTGGAGTTTGCGGTCGCATTAGTCATTTTGGAAACTCTCCGGTAAACAAGGACAAGAAAAAGCTCGGATGCTAACGCGGAAGCAGCACTGAAGACTGGAAATGCGGCACATTTCCGATTCATGAAAGAAAAAACTAAAAGACTTACTAAGCGATAAGTCGAGGCGGCGAGCTTGCCTAGCTAGATGATAACAAGCTGTTCTTTCAAGAAACTTTCATATGATGGGAGGCCTTTTGAAGAACAATTCAAAGTGATGAAGATTGCGCGCATGCCAAGCGGTGGCGCGCTTCGCGCAGTATTTAAGCGTGCTTCTTTACGAGCGCCTGGCGGCTTGCTTTCCAGGATGATTTTGCTGTTTTAGTTCATCCAATCGGGCAGAGCGGCTGTTTTGCGAGTATCGGATTTTTGCTCAAGTTCCGGTATCGACTTTGATTCATTCAGGTAGGGTATCTGCTCCACCGGCTTTTTCAGCAAACTGAGCAGAAACTCAGCTCTTGTTCTTAGCTCAGGATTCTGGTTATTGCGAAGATGATTCAGTAAATCCGAGTTCTGTGGATTTTCAAAATCTGCCTTTTTAAACATCAAGCTTTCCGCATCTGCCGCAAAACGAAGCCAGAGCTCTGGTTCATGCAGCAGGCAAAGCAAGGCGCTATCAATGATCCAGGCTGAAAAATTGTCGAGATAGGGACCGAAGTGTCTGGCGTTACGCTCGGGATGTTGGTAGTTTGGATGTCCGCGCTCATTGCTCATAAAGCCGCTCAGCTCGGGCACAAACATACCGTCGTAGTCGACAAGATAAATATCGCGATTGTGGATAATTATATTGCCGTGCTGAAGATCTGAGTGTGCGATCCCTGCTGATCTTAGTTTTTGCATCATCTCGCTAAAGCGCTCCCTGAGCTCCTTCAAGGCGCTTTTATCAAGTCGATGTGAGTCTATGTAAGTGTATATAGACTCGCCTTCGACCCAGTCCATTTTCAAGATTGGAAACCATTGACCGCGCACCTGTATGCCGTTTTCCAGATATATCAGTGGGACTGTATAAGTCAAATCGTCGTCACATATAAATCTGCTGGTTCTTTTGTATCGCTCCTGCTGGTCTTTCATCGGTCGATTGAAACAACGCACGGCGTAATCTTTCATGCCGCAGCTCATTCGATAAACGCTGGCGAAGGCTCCTGTAGCGACTTTGGGCAATCCGAAGTTTCCCTGTTCTGCTTTTCCCATTTTTAGTTCTTGATCCGAAAATGAAAAATCGGGATTTTGAAGCGCTTCGTTATAGTCTTGCATGCTAGGCCAAAAGGGCTTTGCTGGTGCTTGTGTTTGATAAGATGCAAAGCTTGCGCGCTGGCTGTTTCGCGAAGCTTTCGCAGGGGCGCCGGGGCGGAAAACCAGACTGGCGCCCAGTTTGCTCAGATCGTTCTCGATGCTGTCGAGGAGAAAGCGAATCATGTCTCCTGCTGCCGGACTGAATTCGCCGCTCCACTGGCAAGATACTTTTAGAGCCGAGCTGCCGGGAACTTCCTGAAAGCCCCAGCTAATGTCTAGCTCGTTACTGAGCTGGGAATTGTCAGCCTCATATTCGCTGTAATTCGAGAAGCGAATTTTGCTTTGCATAGACCCTTTTGTTACTGTGTCGGCTGGAATTTCGCCGATCCAGAAAAGTGACTGCCGTCCGCTTATCGGTTCTTTCAGGACTCCGCCTTTTTTGACAAAAGTGCTTAGTGCAGATACAAATTGTTCTTCGCTCAACTGACTGTAAACACGGCTGGGAACTTTTACTGTGCCGAATGGTTTCCGGCTTACAAAGCTGCTCATTTTTGCTTCCAGCGATGCTTTGGCACTTTTGTTTTTGTCGAAAAACTGGCTGATTTGAGCCATGCTTCGAGCGTCGTCTTCGATTCTTTCAATGACGTTTGTCAGCACCAGCTCTTCTTCACCATGTCCTAACTCTTTCGGGGTGTAAGCGGATCGTTGTATGAAGTATTCAGGTTCTACTCTTACGTTTGGACCTTGCTGGTAAATCAGAAATCGCAGGAAAACCATGCTCTTTGTTGTTTTCGGCATTTTCCAGCTCTGAATCGGCGAAATGCCGTACTCGAGTTCAAGGCTTGCCTCTACGAGGTTTTTGTTTGCTGAGCGAAAAAAGATAGACCATTTAATGCTGCGATGCTGCTCATGAATCTCAGTAACACGGCAAATTGAATTCACGATTCTCTGGAAAACTTCTTTTTGCGTGAGATTCTCGTAAATGATCTCAGCTAGCTTCTCAAACCTTGCTCCGCCAAGTGCCTGCCATCGGTTCTCGACCAGGACTTTTTGTGCATAGAAAGCCAGTGCCACCAAGACCAGGGGAGTAAGAATAGATTCGATTCCGCTCATGATTTCTCACAGACCGTTCTTATTGGCATATGCCCGGATTGAGGAAGGTCGGAATCGTGGTTGCCAAGCTGTTGCGAGCCTCGCGTAATCTTGAAGTGTTTTCGATTGTCAATGAGCTGCGCTATATGCAACAGGTTTTGGCGGCTGAAAGCCTTATCATCTATGCCTTTTCGGCTTTATTATCCATGTGTCGAATTGTTAGCTTGACTTGCATCTTTCTTAAACAGTTCTTTTCCGAAAAACAGCCCCGCACAACAGCTCCCAGCTTTCACGTCTGACAGTGCTTCGTCATAGCGAAGTCTGAGACTGCACGTGGCTGCTTGCGCATTTCGTCGAACGCAGATTTTCTGCAGAGCACTGTTCCAACTAACCAATCCTGAGCACCGGTTCATCCGGAATGAAGGAGAAATCGCTATGGCTATCCAATTCTCAGTCAAATCGAGTAGCAATCTCGCCAAAATGCTGGCACGCCACCCTGAGCGTGCAAACCTGATTCTCGGAGTTTTCTCGGGCGAAAAGTTCACCGGCTTCTGCCAGGATGCCGACGAGCTCACCAACGGCACGATCAGCCGTCGGGTCGAGCTGGGCGGCTTCGAACCCAAGCTCAAGAAAACCCTCGTGGTTGATTCGGACCTCTCGGTCGACGGTCTGGATCGCGTTATTCTGGTCGGTCTTGGAGCTCGCTCCCGGCTGACTCTCTCCGGCCTCAGGCGTGCGATCACTGCTGCTTTCGAAGCGGCTCGCGATGTCTGCTCGTCCGAGCACCTGATCTTCCCGCTCATTGATGTCGACCTGCGCGGTCTGACAATCGAGCAGTTCGCGGAGGTAGTTACTCAGTATGCCTGCCTCATGGATTACGAGATGAACCACCAGAAGTCTCGTGAACCCGATGATGCTCCCTCGCATCTGAAGTCCGTGATTCTTTTGGCGCCGGACTGGGCTTTGCCTGCCGTGCGTCGCGGCATCCGCCGTGGTCAGCTCCTGGGCGACGCCACCAATCGTGCCCGCGATATGGTCAATGAGCCCTCCGAGACGATGAATCCTGAGCGGCTTGCCGAAATCGCCCGCGAAATCGCAGCCAATTCCAACGGACTGATCACTTGCAAAGTCATGGGTCTGAAGGAAATCACCAAGCTCGGCATGGGTGGTGTGCTTGCCGTGAACGCCGGTTCGGTCGACGACCCGGTTTTCATCGACATGACCTATACGCCGCCGAGCGGACCGACAGAAGTGATCGGGCTTGTCGGCAAGGGCATCACTTTCGACAGCGGCGGACTTGGTATCAAGGACGGTGAAGGTATGAAGGACATGAAGATGGACATGGCCGGCGCTGCTGCCGTCCTTTCCGTCATGTCCGCTTTGCCGACACTCAAGCCGAAAGTCTCGGTGCGGGCGGTGGTAGCTGCCACGGACAACCTTGTGGCGGCTCGTGCCTTCCGTCCCGGCATGGTGGTGAAAACCATGTCCGGACTGACTGTCGAGATCGATCACACTGATGCGGAAGGACGCATGACTCTTTGTGATGCTCTGCATTACATTCAGGAGAAAGGCGGTGCGACCAAGGTGATTGATCTTGCCACTTTGACCGGCGCCGTGGAAGACGCGCTCGGTAACGTGGTTACCGGTGTTTTCGGCAACGACTCCAAGTTCACCCGCAACTTCCTGCAGTGTGCGGCTCATGCCGGCGAGGAAATGTGGGAGATGCCGCTCACCGAGTCCTATCGCGAGAACAACAAGGGGCGCATGGCCGACCTGACCAACGATGGTTCCGGTCCCGGACACACTGCGGCTGCCTGGTTCCTCTGCGAGTTCATCAAGGAGGGCGTGTCCTGGTGCCACCTGGACATTGCCGCAACTGCGTTCCGCAACGAGAGCATCGGCGTTGATCCTGCCGGTGGAACGGGCGTCGGCGTTCGTTCCTTGCTTGAGTTCCTGGCTCAGTACGCCTGAGTAAGAGGCGTCTGAAATTGCTTAAGCCGGGGCAGTGCAGTGAGTGGACTTTAACCGGTCTGCTTTCTGTCACTGTCCCGGTGGGCAGCGGGGAAAGGCAGAAAGAGGCTGATTTTCAGCCTCTTTCTGTTCTTTTTCTGTCTTTTTGCTCTTTTTGACTTTTAAAACGACTTAGAATTCGATCTTTTTGCCGATGGCAGTTTCAAGATCCGCCCAGGCATTTTGATATGCAACCACTGTGTCGAAATAGTTTGAAAAGGTTTGCTGAAATTGCTGCTGAGCTACAAGAGTGCCGCCCACATCATTGCTGCCTTTTTCGTAGCTGTCATGCGCGTTTTTGACCACATTTAGGGCAAGTGGAATTAAAGTTTTTCGATAAAGGCTGAGGTTTGATCTTGCAGATACAAGCGCCGCATAAGCGGCTCTGACGTCGACCTCGACACGCAATTGGGTTGCGCTTAACTGCATTTGTGCTTGCCTGTTGGCGGCTTTAGCAGCAGCGATTTCGCCTTGCTTGTGATAAAAGATAGGCAAATCCATGTTGACGTTGAGGTAAGCTCCTTCTTGCTGCCGGGCGCCTGTGGCTTTCTTGTAGGTGCTGAAAACCCAGCCTGAGCCAATCAGAATGTCTGGAACTGCTTGAGCTTTAGCCAGAGTAATTGCAGACTTGCTAGTGATTGTTTGTTGCTGTGCTGCTTTGAGATCCGGTCTTTGCTCAAAAGCAAGCTTGATCAGTTGATCAAGCTTTTGAAGGGGATCATCGGGCGAAGGCACCAGTTCTGTTCGTTCTAAGGAAAGTTTGAAAAGACCGTTGTTGGTAACGTCGAGATCGCGGTCTGAGGCGAATCCCAGTAAATAGTCGAGCTGTATCGAAGCCTGCCGCAGGCGCGATAGTGCGGAAGTGCGTAAAGCTTCAAATCCTTCCAGCGCCAGTCTTATTTGAAGCGTGTCGAGCTCCATCGTTTTTCCTGACTGAAAGCGTTTTGTGGCTATATTATTCAGCCGTTGCACCAGTTTGCGTTGATTCTCAACAAGGTCGATGTTGGCTTCTGCTGCGGCTAGTTCTGCATAAGCTTTGCGCACGGCCGAGCGCACATCGTATCTCAAATCCGCAAGTTGGTATTCGGTTAAAACATAATTTGCTCTGGCATATTTCAAGCGAGCCTGTCTTTTACCACCTGTTTCGAAGAGCTGGTTGCCACCAAGTTGCTGGGTGTTGCCGGAAATTATTTCAGTGTAAGGCGTGCCGAAACCGTATTGAAGAGCCAGCTGTGGATTAGGTCTTGCTCCGGCTATTTTGATCTGGGCTTTGGCCTGATCAAGATTTTTCAGGGCGGCTACAACATTTGGATTTTGCGTGTGCGATACTTCAAATGCTTTTGCAAGGCTTATTGGAAAGCGATCTACCGGATGATTGGGGCGATCGGAAGGGGCCGCTTGCAGAGCGTTTTCTGTCCAGTCAAACGGAATTTCTTCGGGGCGTTCTATTTGAGCAAGAACTGGATTTGAAAAAAGCGTGACGCCGAGGGTCGTCGCTAAGAAAAATCCGGAGCCGGTAGATTTTGCTTTTAACAAAGGGCTAAACCTAAGTCCTCAAAACGCTTGGCAGTGTTCTCATGGGTTGTCTGCTCAACCCATGCACAAATTACACGCAGAAGCCGACTTATTCAAGACTTTGCTTTCTTGCTAAGTTCGACGCTCAAGATTGCGAACTGCGGTTCCGGTGTCGCTCGCTGCAGCTAATAGCTTATTCCTTTTTCCCGGTCTATTCACGCGTATAGTATGACAACGGGCAATTTTTGATTTACCGGGTTCCAAAGCATCTTGTGC
>JAIEPM010000195.1 GCA_019748395.1 Candidatus Obscuribacterales bacterium | reverse complement strand
AGGTCCGTGCTGCCAGCGAAAAGAATTTCCTTGAGCCCGCACAAGTGCAAATCGTTGTCGCCTGACTCCAGGTTAAATAGCTTGGTTCCTTCCTGAAACTCAGCAAGCGAAATTTGCTGCTCTGCAGTCAGCACACCGGATCCGGCCAATCGGTTCTGATTGACGTCGAGCATTGTTCTCAACCTCACAAATAGAATTATTGAACTAAAAACACTCGCAAGCTAAGTTGCGTTCAGACGGGATCTTCGCTGGACTCATGGCGCAGCAATATTTTCACGTCCGCGTGACGCGGAGAAAGATATTGGCGCATAAGCATATCGAAAGCTTCAGGGTTGCAAGCATCGCCGCAAGTAAACAAATCCAGAAAGCACGAAGCATGCTCAGGATAGGTGTGAATTGAAGCGTGACTTTCAGCAAGGAGAAAAACAGCTGTGATGCCGCCGTTTGGGAAAACATGCACAACCTCGCTTAACAAACTGGCAGAGCTTACAGAAATGGCTTCTTTCAAAGCCGAGACCAAAGCAGCCGCGTCTGTCAGTCGTTCCAGCTTACAGGCTCCATAGCTGGCAATTAAATGGCGGCCCCAGAACACGAAGTCTCGAGAGTCTTTGGACTCAGAATTCTTCAAGTCAGAAGCTGCGTCTTCACTGGCCGCTATAGGGAAACGAGACAAGCTCACCTGGCAGTTCCTATTTCGTACTCCAAAAGTATAACCAGTACATTGTGATAGGGGCGTGACAGGGATGAAAAGAAAAAGTATATTTTGATGGAGAAGATTTCCAAGAGGAAGGATGCTTATTGTCCCTGTAGTAATATTGATATTCCGGACTCTGAAATGCCGCCGGGACATTCCAAGGGATGCTGATTTCAGGGCGATTAGCGCAGCTGGTAGCGCAGCACTATCACACAGTGAAGGTCGGGGGTTCGAATCCCTCATCGCCCAAATCTCAAAATTTCGGCAAATTGAACCAAAAGCTAGGAAACAACGGCACTTTCCTTGCGATTTGCCATAAGAAACGAAAGCGCGTATATAAAGGCAGCTAAAAGCAAAAGCGCAGAACAGCCAAGCGCAGTCGACAAATACTCAAGACAGGCACCAAGTATAGCCCCCAGTATATTAACGCCCAGCGCAAGTTCTGTTCTGCGGCTGCAAGCAAAGGCTTTTGAAAATATCATGCCGCTAAAAAGAAACGGTGAACCTATTAAAAACAAGGAAATGAGTGCCCTGAGCCAAACGGGACAGGACGCAAAACTTGAAAGTGGTATCAAAAAATTGATCAAAAGCGCAAGCGCCAGGCAGGCATATGCAAGTCTTTCAGAAAGAATCTTTTGATATTTGGAAACAAGAAAATTTGAAAGCATCGCAGTCAAAAGCAAAATGCCAATCACAATTGAATTGACGATCCATGTAGAACCGAAAAGGGATGCGACAGAGAGCATACCCAGAGTTTCCAGCAAAAGAAAAGCAGCTCCCAGAAAGAAAAATTGCCCCTGCTCTTTCAGTGTCGAAAAACTCAATCTGAATCGTCTGAAAACGAGCCAGGAGGAAATCAAAATAACGGAAGAGAGAATTGCCAGATAAACCACCGGAACACCCGGCGCTCTCTGATATAAGAAAGGCCAGTTATCACTGGGAATCGCCACCGGCTCGGCAAGTTGTTTCGCGTCAATAAATCTGGAGCCGTAGCGCTTTTTTAGATTCTCTCTGGCTGCGTCAAGACCCGGTCCCCAGAGAATAGCAAGAGAGCCTTTTCCGTGAAAGCCGGTTCTTATCAAAACCGGTTCCTTTCCATAAACCGACTTAGCCATCTGATAAAGCCGAGCTTGCAACCAGATAGGCTGCGCAGAAAAACTCAAAGAGGCGATACCATCCTTGCTCAGATGCCGGTCTGCAATGAGCAAAGCTTCTTTCGTATAGAGATAGTTGTCCAATCGCAAAGATGATAGTGTCGAAAGGGCTGTTTGAGAATCTAAATAAGCAAAAACTATCAGATCATATTTATTCTGATTGGCAGCCAGAAAAGCTCTTGCATCATCGACATAAGCATGAACACGGGCATCGCTGTAAGGCTTTTGAGGATGAATTTCACGGCCGAGTTTCAGAATTCCCGGATCAATTTCAACAGCATCTACGGAGCGGGGATTATGCTGAAGGCAAAGCGCAAGATCATTGCCGGTGCCGGCTCCTAAAACCAGCACCTTATCCAAAGACTCTTTGACTGTGTATGGAAGATTGTAGGTCAAATAGTCACTACTTCCCCAAAGCTGCGGATGCTGCTCAAAGAATTCTCTTGAGAAATTGAAGGGTGCCTGATGCATCATATGATTCACTTGCAGAATCTTTCCCAACTCAAACGGCTCGATAACTTCCACACCGTCCCTGTACCAGTGCTGCAAGCTGCTTAAATCGATGCGATAGTATGGCGTCCACAAACTATTTCCAACACTTAGTTGCGCCAGCGAGATAATCCCCACTGACAAAACTGCAAAGAAAACCGCCTGCGCTTTAGTCCTGCAAAATCTAAATAGCGAAGCCAGTCCCAGAGCGGTCCAGATTGTCGGAGGGCTACTCAAAAAAGACATCAAAGAAAAAACTATAACTCCAAGCAGGCTCCCAGCCAGATTCACAGCATAAGCCTTGAGCGCAGGCAACCTCGTAATTTGCTTACCCAGCTCCTGCCCGAGAAAATCAAAAATTGCCACAAGCAGAAGAAAAACTGAAAGCAAACAAATCACGTTCGTGAAAAGCCCTTGCAAACTGGAAACAGTAAATTGCCAGTTATAAACTTCTGCACCAAGAACAAAAGTCATATCGGTCAAACCGATGGAGGGCGCAAGGGCCAGGACTAAAGCCAGTAACGCAAAGAGTGCGGTAAAAATCAGGATCGGGTTTCTTGACTTGGCAAGATTATCACCGGCAGCTCCAGAACAGCCAAGACCAAGACCAAGAACAGCCGCCATCAAAGTAAGGTTTTTCATGTAAGCGAAAATGCGAATTTCACTGGCAATCCAGCGAATCACCAGAATTTCAAAGAAGAGAGCTGCAAAGCTTATCAACAGCAGATCCAGCCAAGTGTTTTTTAAGAGGACAGATTGCTGCTCGTCCTGAAACTCGCTCATATGATTCCGTTTTTTCAATTAACGGACCTAATTATAACCAGTCCTGACACTGGCCATATATCAGATCGAAGGCATAGAAAGCCGGGAGCGCACCGCCAGCAGTATCAACCTTCGACTTCAATCCAAAAAACTGTCGAATCCGGACCCTGCGCAAAACCCTGCTCTAACATGCCGCGTCTGAGCCAAAGCTCAGAGCCGAGAAAAATAAAAGTCAGAGGAATCCGCCTAGAGTAATCAAGGCGTCCCAGAGGAAATGCAATGCATACACCCCAAAATATTAGCCACCCAGAACAGGCTTCTTATGTCTTGGACATATGCTTCTTGAGCTGCGGAAAAAAGGGTCCCTTCTATATTGCAAAGAGGGCATCCAGGACCATTGCCCCTCTCCCACTCGCAACAGCTCCTCCAGACCGGAAAGAGTACTTGCTTGCTTCAAACAGCGATGAACGACAAAGCGAAGGGAGCGACTTGTTCGTCGGATTGGGCAGCGATGCCCGTGAAGAGCTGACATTTTTGAGAACCCCAATTACAGTCCGAGAAAATATTACACAACGTTCAGATGAGTTCTGCGACGTGCAAAAAATGGCAGGGACATTTCAATAGGAGCTTCTGCTATAGGCAGTTTCTGCGATCGATCGGCAAGTAAAAGCGCATGCATCTGCTTGGCCAGCTCTTCAGCCGGAAGTCCTGACTGGGAGAGCCTTCTGAGCCGATAGCTCATCATGTTGCTTATGTCTTGAGAATTCATTTCTTCTTTCTTCTCTTTTTAGCTTTCTTATCCGCTTCAGCTTCAGACATTTCGGCCAAAATACCTTCCAAGGTATCCACCATCAGGTTGATTTGCGACTCTGTAATGATTAAGGGCGGCTCGATACGAATTGTGCAATTTGAATTCATGGTGCCGGCCACAAGAACGCCTCTATAGAAGAGCTCTTCCTGAACAGCCTCACGAATTTCCTTGCTCTGGAACTCAAGACCGATAAGCAAGCCGCGGCCGCGAACATCGCCGATATATTGCGAGTAGTTTTCCTTAATCTGATTAAGGCGGCGCATAAAATAGTTGCCCATCACAGCAGAACGTGCCGGAAGGTGCTCGTCCACCAGTACATCAAGAGTCGCAGAAGCAGCAGTGCAAGCCAGCGGGTTGCCGCCGAATGTCGAATTATGAATGCTCGGATTCGGCTCCAGCACTTTCCAGACCTTCTTGCTTGCCATAAAGCAGCCAATCGGCATAACGCCGCCGCCGAGAGCCTTCGCAAGACAAATGATGTCCGGCACTACACCTTCATGCTCGCAAGCAAACATACGACCGGTTCTGCCAAGACCAGTTTGAACTTCGTCTAGAATCAGCAGAACCCCTTTCTTCTTGGTGAGCTGACGAACTTTACGCAAATAGCCTACCGGAGGAACATTGATACCACCCTCACCCTGAATCGGCTCAAGAATTACAGCCGCAGTATCTTTCGTGATTGCAGCTTCCAGAGCTGCAATATCACCGAAAGGAACGTGCTTAAAGCCGTTGAGAAGAGGCTCGAAAGGCTTGCGGAACACGTCGCGTCCGGTAGCGGAAAGGGCACCCATACTGACGCCGTGGTAAGCATTTTTGGTGGAAATAATTTCAGATTTGCCGCTGGCTAAACGAGCCAGCTTCAAAGCGCCTTCAACAGCTTCGGTTCCGCTATTACAGAAGAAACTGTACTGCAAATCACCCGGGGCAAGTGCCGCAAGCTGACTTGCAAGATGAGCAGCCCATGGATTCAAAAGCTCCTGGCTGTGTAAACAAACCTGGTCGAGCTGAGCTTTAACAGCTTCGATAACACGAGGGTGACGGTGACCGACATTGAATATGCCGAATCCACCCAGACAATCAAGATAACGCTTGCCGTGATTGTCGTAAGTGAATACGCCCTGATCACGAAACTCCACAGCACCTTCTGCACCAGCGAGCTTTTGCGAATAAGCCGTGTTAAGGTGATTAATCGAATTATCCAGGCACTTTTCGGCAATTTCTTTGTAGTGCTCTGGTCCATGATTTACTCTCGTAAATCGCTTAGTCGTAGTTTCTCTGCGTTTATAGACTGCCATGACGGCCACCACTCTTCTTTCTGAGATAAGGATTTGCTTGCACTAAATGCGGTGCCAAAGCCGAATAAATCTTTCAGGAAGCAACTCTTAGCGCCCCAACGATGCTTAACACAGTCGATGCCGTCTTTCACCTGATTTGAAAGAGCCAACATCCGATATGTATTTATAAATTCAATTCAGCCGTAACACTAAATTGCTACTGCTATAAAAACTCTTGTGCGTTTGTTTTCTTGTTACGCATAAATCTTCCGGCGCAGAGCATCGTGCTACAAGCACGCTCTCATCGCTTTTTTCATTTCCTGTACTCTTAATCTACACCCGCTGACCCTTTCCGGACAATGTGCAACCTGTCCAAAAAAGGCATTTAGAAATTCGCCACTCTGTCTAAGACCATAAACAGCTTATGAATAAAGCCTTTCGGGGAAAGCCCCGCCCAGCATAGCGATCGCAGGGTCCGGGACGCTGCAAAAGACCCTATTTGTCAAAGCCCATGATTAGCCGGTATTCACGTATTGACATAGCATTTTTCAGAGTGATTTAGCCTATAGAAAGCAGAATATTCACTCAAAACACAGCTTGAGCCAGCCTTTCCGGACAGTCAAAGTCAAAGCTCTAGATTATCGGCAATTTGAACAGGCAGAGAAATCAAAGAACCCCTATCAATGCGTATTAATGATGGCGAAGCCGGGCGAAGCCGGGCGAAACTAATATTCTGCGGCAAGCTTCCCTTGACTAGTCAAAGCTAAATTTCTTCCGGAAACGCCGGACTCTAAAGCCAGAACCCTCAATGCAAATCGGAATTGAAAGCATTGTTAAAGGGGGCGCAAGCAGCCAAAATCCGTTCTATATCAGCCGCCTGTAAGCTAAAAAACCGCTCATAAGCGACCTTTTACACCAGTCAAATTGCCTTGTCATCAAGCATAATTGAACTTAGCATCTGGTCCATTACCATTAATGGATGGGAAGGCTGAGGCGGATTTACTCGGGAGAAAAACATTGAAGCGGCTTATTCTTGCAATGGCATTGACCCTGCCGATGGCATGCACTGCTGCGGAAGCAGCAGGAAGCCCGATGCCCAAATCTCTTCTTGACAAATACTATCAGGGTGTTAGTTACTTCAAAGCCGGCGACCTCGAGCGAGCAATCAGCGAGTTCAAAACCGTAGCCCTGAGCATGCCCGAAGATCCGCTTATTCATATAAGCCTGGCAGCAGCTTTGCAGCAACATGGCGACATAGACGATGCTGTTGCCGAATATAAAAGAGCCATTTCTTTGAGACCTTACGATGCATTCGCCCGTGAAAGCCTCGGACTTCTTCTGCAATCGCAAGGACACCTTGAAGATGCAGTTTCGCAGTACTCGGAAGCAGTTAAGCTACGTCCGGACGTTCCGCTGCTTCGACTGAATCTGGGAATTGCTTACCGAATCCAGGGCAATCTTGACCAGGCAATATCCGAACTACAACAAGTAAGCCAGGCATATCCGGATAATTTAAAATCACGCTCGCAACTGGCAGCCTCTTATCAGGACAAAGGTCAATACAAAGAAGCAATCGCCGAATACAGGCAAATACTGCAGCACGAACCCAAGAATTTCTCGGTTCACTATAATATTGCCGCCGCCCTGATGGCTTTGAAAGATTATCCCGGCGCCACAGCCGAACTTAAACAAGCAATCAGCATCGACTCCACTGTTGCAGATACACATGCAGACCTGGCAAAAGCACTCAATGCTCAGGGCTTAACCAAGGACGCTTCAACAGCCCTGAAAAATGCCATTGCAATCAAAAGCGACAAAGCCGAGTGGCATGCTTTGCAGGGAAATTTACTTTTCAAGCAAAAAGACATTCAAAACGCCACCATCGAATACCAGACTGCTGTAAAGCTTGACCCTAAAGACATGGACAGCCTTTACAATCTTGGCTTTGCACAACACCTAGCCGGAAATCTGGGGGATGCAGCCAATTCGTACAGCAAAGTAATTGAAGCCAATCCCAAAAACGAAAGTGCTCACTACAATCTCGGCATAGTCAGACAGGCACAGAAAGACTACGCGGCAGCCGAAACCGAATTCAAAACTGCAATATCCTTAAATCCGGAAGATGGTCCGGCGCTGATCAATCTTGGACGAAACTATTTATTGCAGGACAATATTGCCCAGGCAATCGACTATTACAGGCAGGGCTTGAGCGTAGATCCGCAAGACTTTTCCGCTTATGTGGAACTAGCGAAAGCCCTTTCCCGAAATAAGGACTTAGCCGGAGCTCGCTCGGCGCTCGATTCGGCATTGAATTTAAAACCGGACAATAAGCAAGCCTTGCTGGCGCTTGCAGATCTGGAACAGGACAGCGGCAATTATGCCAAAGCGGAAGCGCTTTTACGCAAGCTCAACAGCTCAGATCCCTCAGATGCGGATATTCTTGAAAAGCTTGCGGACAATCTCGATGCGCAAAACAAAAGCGAAGAATCTATCTCTCTTTATCAACGACTTGTTCAGCTAAAACCAAGAGATCCGGACGCTTTCAATTCTCTTGGTCTGGCACTGCAAAAACACAATGATTTGAGTGCTGCAAGCAGCATGTTCCGCAAAGCACTCGATGTAGACCCGCGCTTTGTTGATGCTCATATCAATATCGGCAACATCTACCTGTCACAGCAGATATATCCGGAAGCAGTGCGCGAATACAAGCAAGCCGTAGACTTGAATCCCAAAAGCACCATGGCTCACTATAACCTTGGTCTGGCCTTACTCGGCAGCAACGACTACGAAGGGGCTCTGAATCAATATAAAGCGGCCCTGGAGATCGACGCAAATTACTCCAACGCTTATTACGCCATGGGGCTTCTTTATCTCAAACAAGAGAACAACGAAGATGCAATCAGTTCATTTGAAAAATATCTTGCGGTTGCACCCTCAGGACCTTATAGCGATCAATCACGAGATAATTTGAGCAGGCTAAAACCACAATCACCGGCTGATTTGAGCAAGAACACGGGAGAGTCCGGACAGTTACCGAACACAGCCCCTCAGCTCACAAACACCCTAAACGCAACTCCGCCGCAAGCTCCTGCTATTAACGGAGGCACAAGCAATCAGGCACCGCAGACAGCGCCGCCCATTCAACAGGGTACAACTCCGGCCGGGGCAGTTTACTGAAGCAGGCCTTCAACGCAATAGGCTAACTTTGCCGTCTCCCGAGAATAAATTAAAGGAATGTGGCTAATCCTCAGCTTTAGCTATTTGAAGAGTCAAGATGGCCTGCCGGCGCCATCGCAATGGGCTCCAATAATAATCACGATGCACCACTTTATAGTCCTTAATTTCACGAGTAGAAATGATATAGTTCTCGCCTAAGATCGGCCACCAGCGCAATTTACAGCGCTCTCCCTTTCCTCGCATTGAATCAGGCCAACCAACACCTTGCTTGAATGTGCTGCTAAAAATCTTCCCACCAATTGGCAGTACAAACGCCGGACCACCATCAATCGCTTCGGCTCGAATTCCTTCATTTAGCAAGCGCTGAGTAGCCATAGATTGAGCTCGATTAAAGTTCATTACGTCCATACATGCGATGGTTCCATAGACTGCAAAGCAAGAGTTCAAGATCAAGCCTATAACTAAAAGCTTCGAGGAGAATTTGCTACACATGGGTGCACACAGCAAAATAAAGGCAGCGAGTGCCAGTAGATAATACCGGTCAAAGTTACTTACCTTAAGTTG
>JAIEPM010000545.1 GCA_019748395.1 Candidatus Obscuribacterales bacterium | reverse complement strand
AAGAGCTTGTTTCCATGGTAAGCCATGATTTGCGCACACCGCTTACTTCTGTGCAGGCCTCTTTGACGCTTCTGTCCGAAGGTGTTATGGGCGCTCTTCCGGCGCGCGCTCAGAAAGAACTAGCAAATGCCGAAAGCAATACGAGCAGGCTGATAAATTTGATTAATGATTTGCTTGATATTGAAAAAATGGAAGCAGGGCAACTGCATATAGAATGCAGAAGAACTGAAGTTTACCCTCTGTTTGAAGCCGCCTGTGAGGCGGTGAAAGCTTTTGCAGATAAGCAGAAAGTGAATATCAAATTGATAGACAATGATTTTGATATCTATGCAGACGGTGATCGTATTATTCAAGTTCTAATAAATCTGCTTTCCAATGCCATAAAATTTTCTCCGGAGCAATCGACTGTGACCATGGAAGCACTTTGCTTGGAATCTGTTGTAGAGCTACGTGTTATTGATCAGGGCAGAGGCATTCCCGAGACATTCATGAAAAATATGTTTCAGCGATTTCAGCAGGTAGATCAAATAGATGATGCCAAAAAAAAGAAAGGCACCGGTCTTGGACTTGCAATCTGCAAATCTCTTGTTGAATTGCACTCCGGTGAAATTGGCGTTTTAAGTGTCGAGGGGCAGGGCAGCACTTTCTGGTTTCGAATACCCATAGAAAAACCTTGTTTATAGAATGATCGAACCGTCTACGCCATTGATAAAGCTTGGTACTTCGCCGTTGTAGTTTGTCGTCAACTGCAAGTCGATTAGCTTTCCGGATTTGAAGATAAGGCGAATGCCGTCCGGTCCATCGATTACGGAATCAGGATTCTTCAAATAATTGGACTTCAGCTCAAGCTTGAGGCTGAAATGTTTGTAGAAAGAAGTCCATTTACCTTCATAAGGATAATAGCTGTAACTGGCTCTTGCCGTTTCAATTAATACAGCGCGCTCACTGGCTCTTGCTTCTAAATCAGCAATCGAAATTCGTGTGCTTTGAGACTTGCCAGTACCTCTAAGCACGATTTTGCTGATTTTACCGTCTTTCTCGTGGCGCTCCGTTTCCGAGCTTATTAAAAGACCATCCTTATCGTAAATTTCCATAGAGCTGAGCTTTTGAGGGGAATAAACTTCCAGTCGCCTGCTGAGCAGCCTGTCGCTTTGAAATTCTTCGACTAGAATGGATAGCACTTTCATATCGCGCCCGGACTGGCAGGTGCTTGTAACTCTCTGCAACTTTTCTTTTCCGGGCACCATGCTTTGAACCACGGAAACAATCTTATCTTCCGATTCAGCCTGCTTTGAAAATCCGGCATTCCTGCCTTTTAAGCCGTCCATCTTATTACCCGCCACATAAACGTCGATGCGGAATAATTTAGGCTTAGTCTCTGAAAATAATTTGAAAGTTTCCCGGATTATTTGGAGTCCAATTTATAGCCCACGCCATGAACCGTTTTAATAATTGAGGAGGGAGCCTCAGGCGAGATTTTTTTCCTGAGTGTTTTGATGTATGTGTATACCGTGTCTGTCGATGCATCGCTTTCCGAGTTCCATACCCGGTTCAAAAGAGCATCCGGACTGAAAACTTCATTAGGATGCCGCATCAAGAACTCCAGTATCGAATATTCCTTGGGCAGCAAGTTGACCTCACGACCATCGATCGTGAGCTTATGACTGGACGGATCAATTTCCAGGGTTCCGACTTTTAAGGTAGTGCCGGTGAAACTTTGCGGGCGGCGTAATAAAGCGCGAATACGAGCCGACAGCTCTTTTAAATGAAAGGGCTTGGTTAAATAATCATCTGCTCCGGCATCCAGTCCCATTTCCTTGTCGTTGATATTGCCTTTGCCGGTGAGCATTAGAATCGGTGTTAATCCTCCCCGACCCCGAAAGTCCTTACAAACATCAATACCGGTTTTCTTGGGAAGATCCCAGTCTAGAATTACCAGCTCGTATTGATAAAACTTGAGACGTTCTGTAGCTTCCAGACCATCAAATACAGTTTCGACTTCATGCTGTTCAAAGCTCAACCATTCATTTACTCGTCCGGAAAGATCCGTATCGTCTTCCACCAGCAAAAGCTTTGCCATGCAATTTCCCTTTTGATGAAGTTCGGAACTTATCTTAAATTTTGCCACAAAGAACCCCCCGGTCAAACCTTCAAATCTGGGCATGATCATTCTGCTGAGCTGTTCGGGAGTCTGCATTGAGACAAAATCAGAACTTTTCACTTCCTCTGGCTCTTTGCTTGAGTCTCAGCTCACTTTGTCTCAGCTCTTGTGTTGATCGAGAGTATCGCCTGCGCTTCTGGGAAAAATGCCGGATCGCCGGTGAACAGGCTTTTAGAAAAAAACATTACCGATATGCTCATCTTATGGCTCTTGAAGCGGTTTGCCAGGCTGAGGGCTTTGGTGAATCAGATTTTCGATTAGGAGTTAGTCTTTGCGATCTTGGCGATGCCGAAAAAGCCCTTGGTAAAGCTAAGAAAGCTGAGTCAGCCTACAAGCGTTCGATGAAAGTTCTGGAGTCGGCTTTAGAACAAGCCAAGCTGGATGCCGAAAAAGACAAGTCGCAAGTGGGAAAAGGCACTGAAAAGCAGTGGACTTTGTCTCTTTTAAATGAAGATTTAGCCAATAGCCTAGCTCATCTGGCTGATCTTTACGCGATGCAGGCTAATTATGCAGAGTCCGCCGGGTATTTCAAGAAAGCTGCTTACACTTACGAAGGAATACTTCGTGCAGACAAATGGCATGTAGACGACAATCCACTTGCTCAACGCCTGGTTCAGTCTTTGATTGGTGCAGCACAGGTATATCTGGCGATGAACGATCTGGAATCGGCTGAGCAGGCTTACGCCGCGGCCCTTCAGTATGCCGCGTCATCGAGCAGCCCGGAGTTCGTTTTGCAGGAGCTGAAAAAGGCCGATATTGAAATCCTGAAAAAAGAAGGTAAAGGGGACAGCGTCGGGAAGCTTTTGGCTGATGAAGAGTGGGCGATTTCTTCAAGCCGGGGGATGCGAGCCTTTTTGAAAGCTGACTATATTCAAGCGGAGCTTTATTTTCGCAATGCATATCTTGCCGCGGAGAAATCGATTTTTTCGGAAAGGCGCATGCTGCGCAGTTATTTCAACCTGGCTGCCGTTTTCTCGAAGCAAGGCAAAGTGCTTGAACTGGAACGCGTCTGTCAATCTGCTCTAGCTTTTATGCGCCTGCATCCGCAGTCTGGATTTAGCGCCGATTACGATCAGATTCTCAGCACTGAAGCCATGCTGTATATGAATATGGGCAAAGTTGAGGCTCTGAAGGCGCCACTTCTTGAGCAGCTTCAATACCGCGTCAAATATTACGGTGCAAATAGTTTGCAAGTTTGCGAAACACTTGCACTTCTTGCTCAGACACAGCTTAAGCTTGCCGACAGAACTACAGCCGAGAAAAATGCTTTTCTTGTTTATCGCATAATCAAAAACAGGTATATGAGCAATAAACGTGCCGGAGCTGCCATGCAGGATCTGGCTCAAGTTCTTTCCGATTTGAAGCATCTGCCTGAAGCTGAAGAAATGTTTCTGCAAAGCATGAACGTTCAATTGAAACGAATGAATCCACATGACGCCAGAATAGTCGGCGCCAAGACCAGCATTTTCATTTTTTACAGACAGCATGGCGAAAGAAGCAAAGCGATGAAAATCGCTAAGGAGGTAAGTTCTCTGGTCAAAACCGCTCCTGCTGAGCAAAGAATAGCTGCTTTTCCTTATCTTGTATTGATGCTTTCTTACTGTTGCAGTGCCGACTGGTTTGAGGAGGGGGCTTTAGTCGCTCAAGCAGGGCAGAGCATTTTAAGACATGAGCTCGGCGAGAAAAATCTTGATAGCAACGCGAGCTTCAATTGGAAAAAAGATATTTTGATTCTGGAAAAACACTTCGCTTGCAAGTTTTGAGAATTTGAAAACGGGACGCAGAGGGAATTGGAGTTTGGGTGGGCAGGGTTGTGTTTTAACTGCATCCCGTTTTCTGCATTTATATTAGTGGCGAGTTTTGAAATTATTCTGAAATGAAAATTGCTAGTTTGAAATTCTTGGCAGTTCAAGCACAAAACAACTGCCGGTTTTAGGACTCAGTTCATAATGCAGCGAGCCGCCGTGATCTTCGGCAATCCTTTTGCAAAGATAAAGGCCAAGTCCGGTGCCGCTGCCCTTGCGACGTTTCTTGTCACTTGAAAAACGCTGGAATAGAGTGCTCTGTTCTTCAAAAGGAATACCGGTGCCTGAGTCGATAACGCGGCTGATTATGCTTGAGTCTCTGAGTTCAAAGCAAACTTTAATGCTGCCCCCTTCCGGGCTGAATTTTATGGCGTTGTCCATCAGATTTATGAAAAGGCGTCTCAAAGATTGCGAATCACCTCCGATCACCGGACGGCTTTCCGGCATTTGCACTTGGACTTTGATACCCTTGCTGGTTGAAATAGGCTCCAATTCTTCTGCACAGGCACGTGCTGTTTGATTCAGGTCGATACTGTTATTTTCCAGAGCTTTTTCGTTATATTCATAACGTGCCACCATCAGCAGTGTGTCTGCCATATTCATCAATTCTTGAATGGAGCGCTTGGACTTGCGCAAAATATTGATGTAATCTCCGGGCAAATCCCCAAAAATACCTTCAATAGCTTGAGACATAGTCATGTTGATTGCAATTAGAGGTGTCCGCATGTCATGTGAAAACGCGTAGACGAAATCTTGAACTGTTTGAGTCCTTTCCAGTAATTGTTTATGCAAATCGAGTATTCGCTTCCCTGCTCGCAATCGCACTTTCAATTCGGATTCATTGAATGGTTTGACAATATAATCGTCTGCTCCGGCGTTCATGCCTGTGACCAGATCGTCCATATCCGAACGGGCAGTCAAAAGTACAATGTAGCGATATTCCTCTTCGTTTTCCGCCTCTCGAATGCGTTTGCAAATGCTGAGACCATCAATGTCCGGCATCATCCAGTCCAGAACCACCAGGCGCGGTGAATCTTTCGATTCCAAAATTGCCAGTGCTTCCGTACCGTTGCTTGCCGTCAGTACCTCGTAGCCTTCTTTAAGCAAAAGCAAGCGGAGCAGACGCAATGAATGTGGGTCGTCATCGGCAATCAATATTTTCATGCTGCTTGATTTGGCCTCTGCTGAGATGATTGGCAATATAATAGCTAAACGAGTAAAATTTTGCGGCATTAGCTAAATCCTTAGCCTCAATAGCCATACCTCAGGAAAGGGGCTGTCATGAATCAATCTCCAGCAGTGAAAGTCTTCCTCGTCGAAGATCATGAGTTGCTCAGGGATGGGCTGAGAGCGGCTCTGCAAAGAGACGGTCAATTTGAAGTTGTCGGCGAAGCTGCAGACGGCTTGACAGCAGTTCACAAGATAGTCGGCGCCGACCCGGATGTTGTGATCATGGACATCGGCCTGCCCGGTATGGATGGAATCGAAGCCACCCGGCAAGTACGCGAAAAACGTCCCGGCACAAAGATCATCATGCTGACTTCTCACGATAATGATCAGGAAATTTTTGCATCACTGGCCGCCGGTGCAAATGGTTATTGTTTGAAAGATCTGGGCGCAGATCGTCTGAAGCGTGCGATTTTGAGTGTATCTGAAGGCGCGGCCTGGCTTGATCCGCGCATTGCAGGCAAAGTTTTGACAATCTTTTCCAAAGAAGAAGTCAAACAGAGCAGTACAAAAGAAGCCGGTCAGGATGAAGAATTGATTTCACCTCTTTCGCAAAGAGAAACAGAGGTACTCAAACTCATGGTTGATGGTTTGAGCAACAAAGAAATCGCAGACCGGCTTGTTATAGGTGTTTCGACGGTGCGAACCCATGTCGAACATATTCTCGAAAAGCTTTCTGTTTCAGGAAGAACCGAGGCTGCTGTAAAAGCCATGCGCCGTGGTTTAATCTAAAACCGGATATCGAAGTTCAGTCCAGGGAAAATCAGATTTGATTTGAGCGCTTTTAGCATCAAGCTTGGAACTGAGCGGCAGGCATTTTTAATGCCCGATCAGTGAATTGAGACCGTTCATAACACCAAGTCCGAGAGGGCTTGTCCCCGTCATGGGCATGCCATAACCGTTCATGGGCATGCCGTAGCCGTTCATGGGCATTCCGTAGCCGTTCATGGGCATGCCATAGCCATTCATGGGCATGCCGTAGCCGCCCATCGGCATCATGCCGTTCGGATAGCCCATGTTTCTAGCCTGCCTTTGCATGGCTTTTCCCATGAAATAACCGGTTGCTACGCTGCCTGCAACTTTTGCCAGGGTGCCTCCGGCTTGCATCAGTTTGCTCGGACCACCACCGCCATCGCTTTTATGGCTTTGCTGCTCCGGGGTTTTATCCAGAAACTGTTCTAAATTTGCAGGTTGCTGGGCGGAAGCGTTTTGCTGTGCAGCCGGACCTTGCTGTCCGTAAACAGGCTGCGGCGAGTACTGTTGCTGTTGTTGAGGGTATGCAGGCTGCTGCTGTTGAGCATAATTTTGCTGGGCCTGCCCCTGTTGGGTCAGATCTGCAGCGTATCCATAATAAGTTGCTTGCGGTTGAGCATACTGCTGACTCGGGTCAGTATTGTATTGCTGGCTTGGATAACTGTTCTGCGGCATCAAGTTCGGGTTGTAAGCCCCCTGCGGCGCTTGCTGCGGGTAGGGCTGTGAGCCGAATGCACCCTGTTGCTGATATTGTGCAGACGGGTCTTGTCCACCATAAGAACCATAGTCCTGAGCTTTTGCAGGCGACAGCGTGCCAAGCTGTGCAGCTATAGCTGCCAGAAGCAGTGTGACTGTGGACCTGAAGCCGGACATTAGTAAAACTCGCTACAGTATAGGGAGAGCATAATTATTAAAGCTTAAGATGTCAAGCTTGAGTCTTAAATCTTCACTTTCTATTCACGTTGAAAATGTAGACTGCATCTGTACCCTAAAAAAGTGTATTAGGAGGTATTACGAGATGGCTAGAGCAGCAGACGCCTCATCTATGCTCACTGTGGCTATTTCAAGGGCCATCAGAGAACGACGAATTAGTCTGGGCGTGTCGCAGGAAGAACTCGGGAATCGTGCCGATCTTCACAGAACCTACATTAGCGACATTGAAGCGGGTCGACGAAATTTGTCTTTGCGTAGCTTGTTCCGCTTGGCACTTGGCTTAGGGCTTTCAGTTTCCGACTTGCTTAAGCTTGCTGAAATGAAAACCGCTGATCCACAATTTCTTGCCGAGCCGGTTTCCGCGGTAACAGCCGCGGGAAATTAATCGCAGAGTTTCTCATAAAAAAGAGCAGCCTATCGGGCTGCTCTTTTTTGAGTAGAGATAATCGAGATTATTTGCTTTTAGCGCGAAAACGGTACTACGCGGTTTGCAATGCTTGGACCGCGCAAGTCCTTTTCGATTACAACGTTGATTTTGTTGAGATTTCCAGCAATCTTGTGCGAAAGTTCTTCGCTCAGGTCTTTTTCGGGCATCTGAGCGCTGGCTGCCGCAATTTCTGCTTTCAAATCCTGGGCTTTTTTGTGGGTCATTTTGCCTTCAGCAACAGCTTGATTGACTCGCTGAATCATCATTGCCCTTCTGGCTTGCAAGCCTTCAATGCCCGGACTTGATTGCTCTCTGACCAGAACTGTTTCTTCGAAATTGTCGTTCAGCTCCGAAAGCTGCTTAGCCAGTTGGGTCCGAGCTTCAAAGGGAAGTTTGCCGGAGCTGTCGCGCTGAGCCTGCTCTTTGTCGGTGATTTGCTTCAAGTCATTGCAAAATTTTTCGACCTGCGCCGAACTCAGCCATTTATGGTCGAGGGCATATTCGAATCTTTTGATGATAGTTGCTCTGGTCGAACCAATTCCAAAGCCGGGCATTGCCAACTCCGGGCTTTGCAATTTCATCTCGATTGGTGTTTTCGCCTCGTCTACATGCGGAACATACCAGAGTTGTTGCTGCGCACTGACCGGCGAAATCGCCAGGGCGAGCCCCAGTATTAATCCTGTCCATGTGATAGTTGTTCTCATGATTGAACTCTTTTCGACCTCATATGCAGGAGGGGGATCAAGATAGGTCATGTCGATATTGTCCCATGACAACCGCCCTGTCTTAAAGTTATTTGTTTTCAATCAATAATTGAGCTCGGGGAGCCGAGCATAATTGTAAAAAGAGCGATAGAGTGCCGCTTTGCCTATACTCTTCGGCTTGCGCAGAATAGCTCCTACCGGTTAACCTGAGAAATGTAGGCTAGTTTCTGTTAATAATCTCTGGGGGTTGCTATGGGTTTGTCTCGTAAGCCGGCTAATGCGCGCAAGGGTCTGAAAACTATTGTGCTCAGCGGAACGGCGTTCGGATTATGCTTGAGCGGACCTGCCGGACTGGCTGATGAGTCCGATTCAGGGTCAGCAGCAGCATCATCATCATCATCATCTTCTTCTTCTTCTTCTTCTTCTTCTTCTTCGGCAAGCTCAGCTCCGTCTGGATCTTCGGGAGCCGCTTCCGATAAGCCTTTAACTGAGATCAATCCGTTGCAGGGGCTATTCCAGCAACAACCGCAATATCCCAGTCCGAATAAAACACAGGTTTTTCCGGAAGCTGTTTCTCCTAATATGGGAAATGATTCGCAGGTGCAGGGTCGCAACCCCGGACAAACAAGCGCTTTGTATCAGGTTCCGGTGAAAGACTCTGATCCCTACGCTAAACAAGAAGAGAAAAACATCACCACAGTCAATCCGTTAAAGGGACTTTTCCAGCAGCAACCCCAATATCCATCGCCAGGTAAGACTGAGATGTTTCCGGAAGCCGTTCCCAAACATCTTGGGAACGACAGTGATGTTCAGGGGCGCAGCCCGGGACAGGCGGGCGCTGTGTATCAAACTAAATGGGCCGACCCTGATGCAAAACCAGCAGCCGAAGGATCGAAAGATGATCGCGTGC
>JAIEPM010000075.1 GCA_019748395.1 Candidatus Obscuribacterales bacterium | reverse complement strand
GTTGGCTGAGTAACAACTATGCCATCTTGTCAGGCGAAAAATGGCTGGATTTTACACGAATCGTTGCCACCCCCCGACCCCGGTATGCGCTCGTCATAGTTGTCCCAAAGATACTCGTTCAAATCCCGCAATTCCTTGAGGTTGTTTTCTTTTGACCACTCCTTGCCGGCGGCCTCAATCGTGTCCTGATAGTACGGTCGCTCTCGTTCGTCGCGTTTTTTCTCCGGCTGCCGCTCCTGGGCGTCCTGCTTTTCCCTCCACTCACTATAAGGTTCTAGCTGCTCTCTCACTAGCTTCTTATGCAGCCAGGGTAGCTCCAGACCTTCCTTGATTCGCTCATCCCGTGCCGTTTCTCGCTCGCGTGTCCGCTCTCGCCGGCGCTCTTTCTCCCGGTCTTCCCGTTCGCGCCTGGACCGCTCCAGCTCTCGCGGATGCCACCTTTCCAGATAGCGATCACCGTACTCTTTCACTTTGTCGATGTCCCGTAGATCAATGCGGACATCGCTGCCGTTCTTGTCCTTGCCTAAGACAACCACGTGTATGTGATGGTGTTCGGTGTTGTTGTGAACAACGCCAAACCAGTGCAAATCCCGTCCCATGTCTCGGCCCATTTGCTCCATCACTTCCCGCGTGAATGCTTTCTTGTCCTCTGGGTTTATCTCCGGTGCCAGCGTCAGCTTGTGAATGACCACGCGGCTGCCGTCCAATTCCCTAACCAGCTCCCGCATCTCTTGCGGGTCAACGTTATCGCGCTCGTTGAACATCTCCCGGCCGCCCTTCTCTCGGTCCGGTCCAGGGCGGTGCCGGATGTACTTTAGGTGCGCCAGGGCCTTGCCGATTGACACCACTTTGGCGCCCTTGCCTCTCCCTGGTATGAACCTGTGTTTGACGACAATCACGGCTTCGCTGCCTTCTTCATTGCCTCGACAAGATCGCGCTCGTCTTTCTGCACCGACCGGGCCATCTTCTGGTTGGCTGTCGTGACTGCTGCTTCAAAAGCAGCCTTGCCTTCCTTCGTGCCGCTCATGTTGCTGTACGTCAGCTCAAACACTGCTCCTATCTGCCGGCCCTGCCGGGCCAGCATCGCGCATACCCGGTTGGCCATCGCCTCAATTTCCTGAGCCAAGGCGCTCTCTCGTGCCTGGTAAGCCTCGTCCTCCTTTGCCGCCAGGTAAAACAGCACAGCGTCCCGTACCACTTCCGATTTGGTCTTTCCTTCCAGCGCCGCCAGTGCTGACACCCTTTGAAATTCCTCGCGCCTTACCTTGGTCTCTAGCTTTGGCTTGAATACGCGCCTTTTGCCCTCTATCATGTAGCCGGTCTCCCCTGTCTCTGCTGCATATCAACTAGTATAGCCGAGCCGGAGTTTCCCATATCCAAGCAATAGCGAGCCGGACTGTAAACGCTCTCTAGTGCTTGGCTTCGCGTCAGCGAGCCAGCCCTTTCATCTTGCCTTACCGAACGGTCGCTTCTCTCCCTCCGGTAAGGCTCCGCTTACACTCCGGTGCCAGTGTTTGCAGCTTCGCATACGCCACGCCTATCGGCTTACATCAATCTGCGTCAGTGCCGGTATATTCCGTAAACACGCCAACCTGTGGCGTTTATTGGCACGGCACACGATCTTACCAGTTGCACCGGACGTGGTGACGCTATCGCTGAAGAGCGCATGATAAGCGCGTGTACACTTAGGCGGTCCTCTTACATCACTGTATACCAAAATCCGTAACAGCTTGTCTGGCGGACTGTTTACACGTATACACGTGCCGGCAGCCACCGATTTGCGATACCGCGAAAGCCCGAAAACATGAATTAGCCGCTGTCGACAATCGGTATCAGCTCCAGGGGCTTCATAGTGGACAATCCCGAAAGGCTGCACCCACAAGCTGTTAACAACGGTATGAGCCAAGAGGTTGACAGGGGCATAGCAGGTGGTTACAGGCATCAACCCGGACAGGCTCGGAAGTATCTCACGCAGGCCAGTAAAGTCGTTGCAGCTCGGTCCTAAGCCCCCCGCACCATCTGCCGTTCTGCCTGAAGACCAGCGAACCGGGGCCCCGGCGTCAAGACTTCCGAAGGAACCCGAAGGGCTCGGTCTTGATGCTGGGGGTTCGCTGGTAGGCTCGATGCCAGGCAGAAGAAAGGGGGGCGTTAAATCAATAGGCGCTAGCTCCCCAGAGCAAAGATCTTGAACCGAGTCGAGATCCCCTGAGTCTGCCTCTAACAGGACCGGATCAAAAAACTCTTTAGCTTCAAGAACCGCAGAACAGGCAGCCAGAGCAGAGGGCAAGAGTACCCCGCCCCCCAAGCTAAGATCGCCTACCCTCTTTGACAACCTGAAAACACCCCAGATGTCAACATGTCGGCGAACTGTCTTTCTTTCGCACCCTGACAACCGCGCCAGCCCTACTACGGTTATTCGTCTATTACTCTCTAAAAGCTGTACTAGGGCCGCCCGTATCTTCTCCCTGGCCGCTTCCTCACGTCCTATGTTGCCCTTCTGAAAGTGCTTTGGTTGGCATGCGACGCCCCAGGCTTTCGTAAGTCCAATCGCTCGATCGATCGCCCGCTCGGATTGGAGCAGGTACGGCCTCCGGAGTGCCCGCCTGCCGCTGGAAGCCTCCCAATTACACGCCCCCCGTATGTCGGCACATATTTCGTTCCAAGCACCTCGTAAAACGCTTTCTGAATGGCCGTTGTGCTTTTCTTTCAGCCAAGCTTCGATGGCTTCGGCTCTCTGCTTCGCTCGTCCGATTCCTGGCAACGATCTGACGCCGGCGGCCTCATCGCCATACCACAGGTAGTGCCCCACGGCCAAAATTGCATGATGTCGCTGGCTAGGCCCGGTGAGCCCATTTGCCCAATACTGCCGGCCGGCGTCATACACTTCGGGGATCATGCCGGCATAGCTAAAGAAGGCTGAAAACCCGTCTTCATCAGTGTCCCTGTCTTCCGCCGTTTGTGTGCCGGCGGCCGCTGCGGCGGCGCCGGCGCCGGCGCCGGCGATTTGTTCTAACCTGCTCTTTATGCGCTCCTGCACAATCTGCCAATCATGCGCGGACACGTCCAGGGCGTGGCAAAATCTCTCTACTGCTTCATTAGCGGTGATGTCTTCTCGCCGTAGTTTGATAGCGCCCCGGTCGTCTAACCAGGCAAATCCCCTCTGTAATGGGAGCCTAAGCCCATTGTTTGAGGGAAAAATTTCGAGCTGTCCGGCCCGGATCTCGAAGCCTTCTTTTCTCAACCACTCCTTAAGGCAGGCGTGTAGCGCTTCCGTGTTTACCCAATCGCTGAAAGATAGGTAAATGTGCCAGCCGCCGCTCTCACTCGATTGATAGAGCTGCAAGCGAGCCAGCCCGACGAAAGACAGAACATGCCTGAGTCTCGCCAGTCCTAGCTCATTGTGATATTCGCTCGTTTCATCGACATCAAGCACAGCAAAGCGTGTTTGCTCTCCCCAGCGACAGCCCCAGATCGTCTCGTCCTGCAAACTGATCGCGGACCAGATCGTCTCGTCAGATAAGGGCGCGTGCCGGCTCATCGTCACCCAGCTCTTACAACCCTTCGGTTTCAATATGCTTTGATGGCGGTTTGGATATAACGACAAGAATTCTTGTCGTCGATCAACGCTATTTAACGCCGCTTGCGGGCGTTCTAAGGCAGCAACATTCAAGGTCTGATGGTCGTTCCTACAACGTTTTTTGGACGTGTTGACCTATCGGACCCAATCACTTATGATTCAACTGCCAGGTCGAATCAAAGTTTTTAGATCCGTAGGGAAATCAGCCGCAAAGCTGATTTTTCGCTTTCTACGGGCTATTTAGTTGGGAGGGACTCGCTTTCTAGGTGCCACCATGCCAAGTGGCACTACGTTCTGATAACTCAGTGTCATAGTACGATCCTTAAAAGCTTGAGTAAAGGCACTGGCGCCATTTTTGAGATATCCAGAAGCAATCCAATGGATATAACGCGCCTTTACAGGTGGTGGCACGGGGTCTCATAATGCCCATGTATCCACAGAAAGGGGCAGATGTGTCTGAGCCAGCGCCGGTAGTAAAGATGGATAGGGTTTCGGTCGGCGGATTGGAGGTTCTTTTTGATAAGGACAGTCCCGAGGCACCTCCGGCAGCATCCAGTTCTGTCCAGGACCAAGCCGGGATCGGACCGGGTTCGGTCCAGGAAAGTCCGAAGAAGCTTGTGCATCCGATAACCGTTGAAGAAGCTGCAAGACTATTGAACATATCCACAAATGCTGTGTGTAAGCGGCTGCGAAAAGGCGCGTTAGTGGGCCAAAAGATTCCCGGAAAGTTCAAAGAAGAATGGCTTGTAGAGGGTGCCGGGTTAATTGAAGTCTTGAAGGTTGATTTCAATTCGGTCCAGGACAGTCCACCGGACGATCTAGCAACGTCCAGCTCGGTCCAGGACCAAACCGACATCGGTCCTGGGTCTGTCCAGGAAAGTCCCGAGTCACTGACGCGCCTTGTTGACCTGGTTGAGAAGCAGGCAGCAAAGCTTGAGGCCGCTGCCGGCCAGATTGGCTATCTACAAGCACAGCTCGAATCGCAGTCCCGGCTATTGGAAGCTAAAGAGGCTGAAATCAAATTACTAACCGACAGCGAGCACAAGGCCGGCTGGTGGGTGCGGTTCTCGTCTTGGTTCCTCGGGAAATCATGAGTCCCATAAGGACGCTTATGTCCTAAAACTGCCAGCTTATAGCACCGGCGGCAGCGATGTTTGCGCCGGTCACCATGCTTGCCGGTATTCCCAGGGCGGCAGTCGCCTGAAATCGACCGGAACGATTCCGGTGAGCCATCGCAAGAGCAGTAGCGGCTTGACCGCCATAGTAGCCACCGCCCAGGCTTATAGTGCTCTTGCCTGGATCAGGAGTGCGTATTGCCGTCAACATGGCAGTGGCAGCAGCAACGCCCTGATTGGCGCCTCTCTTTATCTCGTTCATGTCGTTGCGGATATCGGCGTTTACCTGCGCCAACTGAGCCATGTTGGGCGCATCTGTCGGAAATTGTCCGGGAGCAACGTTGGTGATGCGCCGCTCTGCACCGGCTCTACCCATGGATACCGTGTTTGCTTGATTGGCGACAGAGCCGGCGCCAAGTGCCACGCTGTTGGGAGCAGTTGCCTGCGAATTGTTTCCCAGGGCGGCCGAAGACGAACCCGAAGCAACCGCGCTCGAACCAAGCGCTGTGCTCTCGTCTCCGCTTCCGGCGCTGAACTCGCCAAAGGCGTTGCTGCGCAGGCCGGTGGCTGCCGCTCCGACGCCGACCGCTGTACTGCTCCGGGCCACAGCTCCATTGCCGATAGCCGTGCTGTTGGGACCGGTTGCTTGTGCGCCAAAACCGATGGCCGTGGAACGGCTTCCTGATGCCAGGCTGCTGGCTCCATATGCTGTGGCTTCGGCAGCAGTGGCCTGGCTGTTCAATCCGTAAGCGCTGCTGTTTGTGCCTGTAGCAAAACTCTGTACGGCGGTAGTGGAGGCAGCCATAGAACCAGCTCCCGTGCCGTTGTTGAACACGGATCCTGCCACAACTGAGGAGAGTTGACTGACAGTTACCGCATCTGTTGGATTGACACCAGCAGCAACATTGGTTATGCGGCGTTCACCTCCGGCAGTGCCAACCGATACGGTGTTTGCTGCATTGGCCAGCGAATTGGCGCCTAGCGCGACACTATTGGCGGCCGTAACCGAGCTGCCTTGTCCGAACGCGGCACCGTTGGTAGCAGCAGCACCAACACTGCTTCCCTGTCCTACAGCGATGCTGCCAGTGGCACTGGCTTGGCCGCCGGCTCCGGCAAAGCTGTTTTGTCCAGAAGCAAGCGAACCAGCGCCTATAGCGGTAGCGTTAGAGTTAGTAGCCTGTGCTCCTGGTGCAAATCCGCCACCGCCTATGGCTACGCTGTTGTCACCTGAGGCACTGCTACGGAAACCAACTGCGATGCCGGAAAAAGCGGAGGTAGAAGAACCGCTTCCTATAGCTATTCCATGATTGTCCGACGAGATGGCGGGTGCGCCGCCGCTAAAAGAGCTACCTATGGCGATACTACCAGTAGCGGTTGCCTGAGCCCCAGTGATGGTCAATTCTCCGAAATCATCAAAAGCACCGCCGATGGCAATGCTCCCAGCGCCAGTTGCCTGCGCGCCATTGGCTGTGGCTGTCTGTCCGACACCGATAAATTCAAGGTAAGCACTGCCTATAGCGGTGCTTGCTTCGCCGGTTGCCCGCGCGCCATTGCCAGTTACTGTGTTGGAAGCGCCCGCGAAACTAGTTGCAATGCCACTGCCTATAGCGGTGCCTCCAGGACCAGCCTGCGCGCCATTGCCAAATAGATTGTCGCCGCCGCCAAACACTGACTGTGCAGTACCAGCGCCACCAGCCAGTCCGTCCGGACTACCACCAGGTCCAACTTCAACTGCCGGGTTGGGACGGCCGGGAACGGTGGTGTCTAAAATGTCGGCGAGCGCCGCCACCGGCTGGATTAGAAATGAGAGCAGAGCCGCTGAGGATACGGCGGTGCGGGAAAATCGTAGACGCTGAGGCATAACAAGTCCTCCTGTGGACCGTGATGCCCCAATGTGCAAGGACGCCAGAGTTACCGCCAGGCACCGATGGAAGTAATCGTGCATATTTTACGTAACGGCTGGCCGATAATGAATAATTATGTATCATTGCCGGATCGCAAAAGCTGACAACCATTGCTAGGACGGGCTTACAAGGCACGTGGAATTTTGGATTTCAAGCGCTGATTTTCGGAAAAACAATTTTGGGGTACCCGAAAACGGCTTGATCTCGGGCTTTCCTAAGATTTATCAGACGGCGCCTTACCATGTGCAGATCTCGACGAGATTGGCACCATATATGGTGCCCACGAGCTCGCCAGCGGCAATCGAGAAAAAACCCGGAAACGCCCGTTTTTCGTAGGGGTGATTCCCTTGCCGGCATCGAAAACGGAGCTTATATCGCCTCCTGGAGGTTCAGACGGCCCGCTTCAGACTGCTGCCCAGCGGAAGCTCTATAGTCAATTCATCCCAGGGCACAAACACCTTGTTCTCTTTGTCGGTCGCAAGCAAGCCTAGCTTAAGCAACAGCTTCACGTCCGTATGCACGTTGCTGTAATCACGCTCTAGCTTCTTCGCCAGTTGCCTGATGTTTAGCGCGCCATGCTCGTGGAGAAACATCAGCAGCTCCATCCGCTTTTCCGACAAGGTCGAGAGCAAATGAGCCGCATCGGTGAAATTCAGCTCTGTATCTTGAGGCTCAACACGCTCGCCCTTCTCAATGCGCTCGCACGTCGCGATCACGTCCTCCATGATCTCGGCATAGGGCCTCATAGTTATGCGTATCCGCCGTCTCTTCTTCTTCGTCATAGGCTGCCTCCATTGTCGAGCACGTCAGCATTGAAGTCCGCAAGCAGTTGCCTGATACTCGTGAATTTGTACGGGTGCTGCACTTCCCTAATGTGTTTGTGGTCTCCCTTGCCTCGCTCGTTGTCGTACCGGACAAGCGTGCTTCCGTCTGCCAGCGAATAATTCAGCCGGTACTTGTACCCATGCGGGCGCTCTGTTGTCGGTTGCGGAAGCTGCCAGATGACGATTTGCAGGATCGCCCCGTCGGGGTATTCGCGCTTTACGTTCAATACTGGTGTGGCATCCGCCATGATGGCTTATGGTACCATAAGCCATAACCAGCCAGCAACCCTCAGCCGCTTTCTTTCGCTGAATTCAGTCCCAAGACCTTGTTCCAGCTCTCCTGCCCGGTCTTCCGGGCTGCCGCCTCAAACTGTTTGAGCAGGGTGGCTTTTGTTTCCTTCTCCAGCGGCTTCCCGTCTCTCAAAAGGCTCTCTACGTCAGTAGCATACTTGGTCGCCATCTCCGCAAAGTACCGGCTGCCGGCAGCCTCAAACAAAATCCCCATCAGCACGCCGCCAAAGCCTTCCAGGTATTCGATCACTTTCGCGCTGCCGGCGTCTTCTGTCCTGGGCTGCTCCCGCAGGCCGCTGGTAATTAGCTCCCGTACGAGGTCTGAAACTTTCTTGTTCTCTGCGGTCGCTCTCTTCTGCAATTGTTCAAGCACTTCATCCGGCAGCCTGACCGCCACGGTTCCACTCGCCATGCTCTTACCTCAAAACCTTCCCCATGGATCGTAGCGATCCCAATCATCACGTTTACGCTCTCGCTGCTCTCTCTCCCGCTTTCGTTCTTCGGCTCGCTTGCGCTCTACTTCTTCAATCGCTTTCTCAAGTCTCTCCAGATCGGCATTTCGGCTGCGAGTTTCCCACGGCATGTGAATCTTTTCCTGCTCTTCGATGCCTTGCTTTATATCCACAAGCTCGTCTCTGAGTTCCTTGAGATAGTCTCGGTTCCTGTCATCAAGCGGAATTGACGCCACAATCTCTGATGCTATCGCCGCCTCTGTCATAAACAGTCCGACAACCGGATTTCTCATAAGCTGCTCTTGTAGCGGGTCCAACACCCTGCCGCCTTCAGCCGCTTTTAAGTCATCCATCGTTTTGCTGCGTTCAAACCTGTTGTGTGTTCGCTCGATTTCCTTTTCCAGTGCGCCCGAAAAGCGCTCCCTATCTTTGTTCTCGATCCAACCGCGCAATTTCTGGTAATCATCGAATGGCAATCTGTCATCGCTTTCTCTCAGCTTGTCTGCCAGTCCGGTTAGCTTTTCGTAGCTGTCTTTCTTGCTGTATTTTTCGCCGAGATACTCAAACTTCTCCGGGCGCTCTTGCCGCTTTGTCTTTTCAGGCTCCTTCAGGCGCTCTTTGTCTCTGATCCAACCGGCAAGTTTTTTGTATTCGTCCCTGGGTATGGGGTCCGAGTAGCAATGGAACGAAAACGTACGCTAAGCCGTAAAGTCAAAGCTGCCTAGTGTTTTGGCAACTGGC
>JAIEPM010000506.1 GCA_019748395.1 Candidatus Obscuribacterales bacterium | reverse complement strand
CGCACTGGGAGGGGCAAGAGCATCGAAACTGACAGTCGAGGCTATCGCTCAACTCTGGAACGACAGGCGTCCGCACAGTTCAGACCTAGACGCAATCAAGCAATGGCTGCAAGACGCAGTGCTCATGGCAAATCGCTCTGTTTTTTCAGTTGCCGAACAGGATGCTTCGGTCCGAGGCATGGGCACAACTGTGGTCGTTGCGGTTCAGTCCGACCATAACAAGTTACAAATTGCCCATGTCGGCGACTCTCGCGCTTACCTGGTACGTGACGGAAAGCCGACACAACTTACACAAGATCATTCAGTCGTGCAGGAGATGGTAAGAGCCGGACGCCTCACTGAAGAACAGGCAAGAATCAATCCTTATAAGAACTTAATAACCCGCTGTCTCGGACACGATGACAAGGTAGAAATAGATCTGACACCTGTAGAAATTAAAGCAGACGACTGGATTGTGCTATGTACGGATGGACTGCCCACAGTTTTGCGCGATGAACAAATAGGCACAGTTGTCGAAAATCTCCAGGACCCCGAGCAAGTTTGCGGCGAGCTCGTCAACCAGACCCTGGATGGAGGCGCTCCCGATAACGTAACGGTTGTCGCCGTGCGCTATTTTGCCGCAGATAATGGGAATGGTTAAGCTATAGGCTTGTCGTTTCCGGATTTTGTCTACTACTAATCAAATTAGTCGAGTTCCGTTACTGTAATGAGTGGTACCGAGCAGAAATGTTCTAGATGTGGAGGCATGTTGAGTGCCTCTGGTCAGTGCGGCTTCTGCTCACCGGGCAGCAGCAACCTCGAATCCAGCGTGGTCGGCGTGCTTGAAAGCCAGATTGCAGCAGGCGCCATGCTGGTCAACAAAGAAACGAACGAACGCTACCCTCTGAGCCAGTCTGTGACTAAACTCGGCAGAGACAAAGCCAACAACATTTCGCTCAATAACGACAGTTATATTTCCCGGCATCACGCCTGGGTTTTGTTTATCAAGGGCAATTATTTTGTAGAAGATCTTGGCAGCACAAACGGCACTTTGCTGAATGGCGATGTCCTTTCCGAAAGAAAACAAATTTTCCCGGGGGACAAAATCAAGTTTGGTCGCACTGAACTAGTATTCGAGATCAACTGATGTCACAGAATTTCGGCCATTACAAGATTATTTGCGAAGTCGGCCGCGGCGGCATGGGTATCATCTATAAGGCTGAAGATCCCAGACTCAATCGCATGGTAGCGATCAAGCAGTTGATTCTTGACCATGTCGATCCGGACAAAAAAGACGAATTCAGAGAAAGATTTAGAAGAGAAGCAATTCTGGCCGCCGGGCTGAGTCATCCAAATCTTATTTCAATTTACGATGTTTCGATAAGCCCGGAAAACAGCTATTACGTAATGGAGCTATTAGAAGGACAGAGCTTGCGTGGCGCGCTTGAACGCAGCCCCGGCCAAAAAATGAGCGCCGACGAGTTTTTGCCCATACTCAAACAAACCTGTTCCGGTTTAGCCCATGCCCATGAAATGAGTCTTGTACACCGCGACATAAAACCGGACAATATTTTCTTGCTGCCTTCAGGCAAAGTCAAACTGACAGACTTCGGCATAGCCAGATCTGCAGAAGCAGACAATTCGAATCTAACAAAACCAGGCGTGATGCTGGGCACACTTTCCTATGTTTCACCCGAGCAGCTGCAGGACGCACGCAACGTCGACCATCGCGCCGACATTTATTCACTGGCAGTGGTGGCTTACGAAGCACTGGCCGGACAGGTACCCTTTGCCGGCGATGGTCTTACTTCGACACTTATGGCCATCATTTCCAAAGAAGCAAAAGCCGCCAATGAAATCAATCCGGAAATTTCAGCGGACGTTGCCTCAGTTATTGCCAAAGCCATGCGCAAAAAAGCACCGGATCGTTTTCAATCGGTGCTTGACTTTGAAAAAGAATTTGAACGAGCCGTTACGATGAGCAAGGGAGCCACAAGCGGCGGCTTTCAGCGTATCAATATAGCGGGAGCCGGCAGCAGCAGCACACCCTATCCAGGCTTGCCGACTTCAGCCGGAAAGCTCACACCATCATCAGGCATTAGAGTACCGGGAGTTCTGGGCACCACAGGCTCCCATCAACTGCCGGGCGGAGAAGACATGCCGAAAGCCGTGGTCAAACCATGGTTAGCAGGCAGAACCGGCGAGCACAATCGTGTGCAAACAGGACAGCTTCATCCGATTACCCAATCGGTGGCACTGGTAAAACCGATAGGACAGATCGGTAAAGCCGGTGAAGGTCCCGGTGCATTTCAGGAACCGGCATCACTTTGCGCGCGCGGCAGCAAAATTGTTGTCGGCGATACGGCTCGTCGCAAATTTCAAGTATTCAGCAAAGACGGTCGTGTTCTCGGCGAATCACGCAGCACAGCCGCCACCCAGAAAAACTCCAAAACAAACGGCGGTGTTTTTTCAAAGCCTTCAAGTGTATCAATCGATAGTCGCGGTCGAATTTTCGCAGCCGACTCCTCAGATCATTACATTCGTGTTTTTGATGGACAGGGTTCTTTCATAAAAGACTTCCAAAATAAGCACGGCAAAGACGGCGGCATTCTAGGGCTTGCTTGCGACAATGCCGGTAATCTTTTTGTTGCAGATCCGGACAACGGTTGCATTCATGTAATGGTAGGCGAATCGGGTACCTGGATGCGCAAAATCGGCAGCAAAGGAACCGGTGAAGGACAGCTGCAATTGCCGCAAAGTATTGCACTTGATCGAGCCGGAAACCTGTATGTAGTTGACTATGCCAGCTCCAAAATCTCTGTTTTTTCCAAGGCCGGCATGTTTCAGAAAGCCTGGGGCGGGAAAGGCACCGGCAAGGGTGAATTCAACGTTCCACGCGGTATTGCCATCGACAGAAACGACCGCGTATATGTTGCAGACTCACTCAATCATCGAATCCAGGTTTTCAGCGTAAACGCAGATTATCTTTATTCCTTTGGAGGCAGAGGTACTGAACAAGGACGTTTCATAGGACCCTGCGATCTTTCCATAGACCCTGACAGCAACATCTTATATGTAGCGGACCGGGGCAATTGTCGCGTGCAAATGTTTGAGCTGCTGAACGGCTGATGAATGCCCGCCAACCACGCTTAATACTGGCATCCGCCTCTCCGCGCCGCCTGCAGTTTCTCAAGAATCTGGGTCTGGATTTCACTGTCATTCCAAGCCATATCGAAGAATTCAGCGAGAAAAGCGAAGCCGCAGATATCGTTGAAGATCTGGCACTCATGAAAGCTAGAGACGTAGCTTCAAAGCTTGATAAAAACAATAACAGCATTGTGCTGGCCGCAGACACCATTGTGGTCAGAGATCAAGATTTACTGGGCAAGCCGCGCTCAAAAGAAGAGGCCTACGAAATGCTGATGAGCCTCTCCGGACGAGCACATCAAGTCTATACAGGCGTGGCGATAGTCAGAGTCAAGGACAATTTTTGCAAATCGCTTTCAAGAGTCTCTTCTGTTTATTTCAGAAAGCTGCTCGATACCGAAGCGCGCTGCTACGCCAATTCCGAAGAGCCGAGCGACAAGGCCGGTGCTTATGCCCTGCAAGGCACAGCCGCGGCTTTTGTCGAAAGAGTAGAAGGCTGCTATACGAATATCATCGGACTACCGGTATCAGATACGGTGCTACTTTTGCGCGAATTCGGCATGACTGTGCTGGGCTGCGACGGAAACTGAGCCGCATGAGTCAGAACTTTTCATCGCTTGAAGCCGAGCTTGAATACTACAACTTTTCATTTCCACTCTTAAATTTGCTCGAAGAGCATCTGGAAAAACAGAATTATTTGAAAAAGAGAAAAATCGGCTGGCACTGCCATCTAACGGCGCTGACGTCCGCCACTGCGGCAGTTCTGCTCAAAAGCGGCGCCGAGCTCTTTCTTTCGGAAACTTCAGCCTCCACTTCCGACCCTCGCTCAATTGCATATATGCAAAAGCTGGGAGCAAAAGTTTTTCTGGGTGAGCAAAGCTGTCTCGAGTTATTAAAACACAGTCCCGAGATTATTTCCGACACGGGCTTTGTTCTGAGCAGCGAATATTTAAAGAGTATTTCCGGAAAAGAATCGTATCTTTTTGCGGCATCAGAAATAACAAGCAGCGGCATTCAAAAGGCGAAAGACTCAGGTCCGCTGCCGATGCCTGTTCTGAATATCAATGACGGTCAATTGAAAACTCACATTGAGAATTTTCATGGTGTCGGCGACGGTGTCATCGATTCACTGTTTCGAGAAAGCGGCAGAATCTGGTCGGGACGTCCGGCGGCAGTGCTGGGCTACGGCAAAGTCGGGGCCGGTGTAGCAGCCCGCCTGCGCAGTTGCGGTGCGCTGGTAAAGATTGTCGAAAAAGATCCTGTTAAAAAACTGATTGCACACTATGACGGATTCGATTCGGTAAATCTTGAGGAAGCACTGCGCTTTAGTCAATTACTGATTTCAGCAACAGGCTGCCGAAAACTAATAAGCACGGAGGCATTTGAACTGGCGGCCGACAGGCTTTTATTTATGAATGTCGGACACTGGCCCGACGAGATAGATCTTGAAAGTCTCCAAAAGATCTCCTGCAAGCAAAAAAACTTGAGTACTCATTTGCAAGAGTTTGAACTGGCCAAAAGCGGCAAGAAGTTATATTTGATTGCCGGCGGCGGTCCGGCTAATGTTGTGATGCTAAGCGGCTCTCCCGAGCCGACTTTCATACATTTATGCACCGAAATACTGGCCATGAATCATTTATTGAAGATGGAGAGCTCGGGGATTAAGCTTGAATCAGGCTTACAGCCGCTGCCCGCCGAAATCGAAGCAGAAGCCGCCTTACTTGCACTTAAGTGCTTATCCTCAGCCCGATAATGCGTTTTTCTATTAAAACGGCTTAGCAAATCCCTCTTAATTCTCTTTCAGGCAAATGCCTGAGATGCCGACAGAGAAGCCTATAGAGCCCGGCCTTGGGCAGTTCGGACAAAGTTCCGCAAAGAGGGCGCCTCGAAGGCGATCTTATCTTAAAGAAATACACCGCTCGACATGTTAACCTCTAAACATACAGCTATAAATGCAGGTTTCCATGTTCACAGCGTTGCCAATGAACTCAAAGCGTATTTCGAGCAAAATTATCGTTTTAGCTTCGAGCATTTTATTGCTCAGCCAGGCTCTGCCCGCGCTTGCCGATGATGGAGCCTCACTTGACTCGATGTGGATCGATCAGGAAGCACCAACTATCGATAAAGATGCTGAGCAGGACAACGCAGGCAAAGGAGCCGGTTCGGCAAGCCAGTCGTCGGCAGCAACAGTTGCCAGCGTCGGCGGCGTGCCCAGCACGGTTGCGCCGATGTGTTCCTTCGATGAATTTCGCGCTTCCAGTTTCGTTTCCAAGGGAAGCTGGCCGGGCATTGGACCTTTCAAAGCCTCTGCCAATGACATTTCTGAAATGAGCGATGAAAAACAAAATCGTCTTAAAGTTTCAGTCAAAAATGAACAGGTTACAAGCGCCAAGCTGGAACTGGGAAAACTGGGCTCAGGGAATGTCAGAGACTTCCTTGACATCGAAATGAGCAGCGATTTTTTACTTGAATCTCTCGGTGCCAAGCCTCGCAAAATAGCCGAGTTCAATAAGGCTCTGGAAAAAAACAAGCAAGCACTGAAGCCCGGTGCTAAAAGCCTGAGCCTGACAGCCGGACGTTATCAGGTCCTCATCGACCGCAGCAAAAACGCCCAACCCTATTCTTGTTTGATTGCAGTCAACAGTCTCGATGCCAGCAAGAAAGTACTTGCCGAGCACAGTTCATCCACAGGCGAAGAAGAAGAAACACCGAAAGTCGAAACACCGAAAGTACAGCATCCAATTCTTGAAGCTATCAAAAAACCAAGCACAATCATCAAGCCTAAAACTCCTGCGTCCATTGCGCCTACCGTAGATCCTCGCCGCGAAGAGTTTGTAGCGACAATCAAAGCCTGGCAGCAAATCAAGAAAGCCGCCTTGAAAAAGCGCGACCCCTCGCACCTCCCGGAAATCCTGAGCGGCGCGGCCTTAGCCAAACAAAGTACTGCTGTGAAATGGTTGCAAACTCACGGCAACTATTATGATATGGAACCGCGCGGCTGCGTAGTCGACAAATATACGGATCTGGGCGGCGGTAAGAAATATTCAGTCGTGGCTCAAGTACGCGAATTCAGCAAGTACATAAGAGAATCAGACAACTCGGTACTTAAAGAAGTCGACGACAAGTACACGGTGAATTACACTATCGAGAAAGTCAACGACAAATGGCTGATTAATGATTCCTCGGTACTGAGTCAGCCGGCCGCTAGCTCGGGGCAAACAAACAAAACGCCCGGCAAGCGCTAGAAAGAACCATGTCCGACAAGAAAAACAAGCTTCGCCTTTGCAGCCCAGTCAACGTGCTTCCGCTTTTCTTGATGCTTGCAATCATCAGCTGCGCACAAACTTTAGTGCAGGCAGCCGGTGAGACTTCCTCCGAGCAGCCCAAAGCAAGCCGGACACGCAGCTATCAAGTTTTCAAAATCGTGGATGAAAAAGGGCAGGCCATAAGACCAAGTGCTTTGTTGCAAGTAGACAAACATCTTTATCTGCTTGGTGATCAGTGCCTTTATCTTTTGCCCGACGTTGCAGGCAACGCTCAGGAAGAAAAGGCTCTCTGCGCAAAAACAATTCCTGTGCCTGCTCTTAAAATCAAGGGTATTCCGGTTCAGGAATTCCTGGCATTTTGTTATTGGCCCGCGCATAAAAGCATTGCAATCCTGGACAAAAGCGGCTCTTTATTTGAACTTTTGCCTGAGACGAATAAATGGCAGTTGATTCGCGCAAACAAGCAAACCCTCGGTTCACCCGACCCGCACTATATATCGATTTGCTCGGACGGTCCGCATTTGCTCTTGCTTGACCCGGAAAGAAATCAAATCTGGCGCGTTCCGGCCGCCGCTAAGCAAGAGAAATACTTTAAAGACGTGCTGCCCTGGCGAATTCATGCAGGCGATCCAAATGTAACAGACGGCGTCGCAATTGCATTTGACGGCGGCACCTATCTTTTGCGGCGCTCCGGCAATATAAGCATTTACCCTGCAAATTCCAACGGCGGCAACGGCAACCCCAAAAGACTCAACTGGAAACCACCTGCCGGCATCATTCCAAGCCGCATGTCACTGGCCGAACATTCGCCCTGCTATGTCGTCGAGCGCGAGAATTCGCGAGTGCTCGCCATAGACAAAGCCAAAGGCAGCTACAGGCAATTCATCTTTCCATCCGCCTCCGATCTAAGAGGCTTGCTGCCCGGCTATGGCGGCTTCTGCGTCATCGACGGCGACTCACTTGCTTTTCGCATGCTTGCCGAAAATAACAATTCAGCCCGTCCTCATCCGCGAAAACTCGACGAAAGACTTTTGATCTTGCGCATTCCTATAAAAGGCGGACACCTGCCCCGGCACCCAGGTGTATTTCCAGGCGCACGGCGACTTTACAGACACGGAGTGCACCAGGGGCTTGACTTCTTCAATGATCCGGGCGCCGGAACACATGTAGCCGTGAATACTCCCGCAATCGCTGCCGCTGCTGGTAAAGTAATCAGAGCCGATCTGAACTATCGCGATATGGATGCCAGGCAGTACAACAAAATTATGAGCGAATGCGCCAGAAGCCAGTATTGTTCGGATGCCAACGAAGATTTATTTCGTGGTTGCCAGGTCTGGATTGATCATGGCAACGGACTTGTCACGCGCTACGCTCACTTAAATAAAGCACGCGCCGATCTTAAAACCGGCATGATGGTGGAAGCAGGCGAAACCGTAGGATACATAGGATATTCCGGCACCGGTGAAAATCAACCCGGGCTTGGAAAACATCCGCACCTGCATTTTGAAATTTGGCTCGACGGACATTATCTCGGCAATGGATTAACTCCAGCCGAAACAATAGCGCTTTACCAAAAATTATTCGCACCAGTAACTAGAACTAAGCGAGGACACTGATGACTGACGAAAGAACTGAACTCATCAAAAGCAGAGCACTCAGATCAAACAAAATAAAACCCATAAGCAAGAGCAGTAAATTTCTGGCTCTGGCTTTGCTTTCATTGAGCCTCTCCCTGGCAGGTCTTGAGCCTTCAAGCGCCAAATCAACTGCAAGCAAAAAATCAAAATACGGCATCACGAAAAAGAGCGGCACTGAAGCAGACTCTCTAAAAATTGCAGAAAGCTCCGAAAAAAGCAGTCCTGATTCGGAAAAAAATGACGAAGCTCAAAAATCGGAAGAGAAGAGCGACTCAAAAAAAGAAAAGAGCGAAAAAAAGCCGGAGAAAAAAGAAAAAAAATCCAGCAAGAAAGACAGCAAGAAATCAGACAAAACAAGTAAAACAGACGAAACAGATAAATCCGATAAAGCCGAAAAGACTGAAGAAAAAAAATCAGGCAAAAAAGTCGAAAAAGCAGATGAGAACAAGTCAGTCGACGATGCCAAAAAAGGCAGCGGCGGGCTCTTTCATATGGGCGGCAAGAAAAAGGCAGAAGACAAAGCCGATGCAAAAGGAGAAACTACAAAATCTGCAAGTGAAAAAAGCACTAAAGCCGTTGAAGATCCAAACGCGCCAAAATACAAATTCGACCCTGCTTTAATCAGCGTTCTGAAAGACATAAACAAGTCACTGAAAGAATCGGAAGCTGTAAGCAAACTGGAAAAACCGGCTGAAAAACTGGTGGCAAAACTTGCAGCTGAGGCTCTCGACAAAGCACTTTCAGCATCGGATCTAAAAGCCGACAGAATTGTCAGCACAAAAGACAAAGAACGCATGGAAAACGGCATGTCCGCCGAATCATGGGAATCAGGAAACATAGAAGCAGCGCCCGATTTGAAAGC
>JAIEPM010000495.1 GCA_019748395.1 Candidatus Obscuribacterales bacterium | reverse complement strand
AAGCCTCTCAAAAGTTCAAATCACGGTTCTCGACGAAGCAGATAGGCTGTTGGACATGGGTTTCATGCCGCAGGTTCGGGCAGTTATGGCTCGCGTACCGGAATCAAGGCAAACACTGATGTTCTCTGCCACCATCGACAGCAGAATGAAACAAATTGCCGAAGAATTTCTCAGAGATCCGGTGATTGTAAAAGCCAACGAGCAAAAAATCGAACCAGCTTCAATTGACCAACAATTCCACTACATCAAGGAGGCTGAAAAAGAAAACAAACTTTTCAGCATCATTCAAGATTCCGAAGCAAGTGCAATCCTCGTATTCACGCGCACCAAACGAAAAGCAACACTGGTAATGGAACGTTTGCGCAAACTGGAAGTTCAAGCTGAAGAAATTCATGGTGATATCAGCCAGAGCAAGCGCATCCGCACACTGGATCGTTTTCGTCGTGGCGAATTCAACGTGCTTGTAGCCACAGATGTGGCAGCTCGCGGACTGGACATTCCCTCAATCAGCCATGTAGTCAATTATGATTTGCCGATGGCCGCTGAAGATTATGTGCATCGAATCGGAAGAACCGGTCGCGCCGGACGCTCCGGAGTCGCACACTCCTTTATCTCAGCCGATCAAAAGCATTTGATTCAGGCAATTCATCAGGTGATGAAAAGTCGCGGTCAAGAAAAGGCTGACGATTATCCGAAAAAACCAATTAAGCGCAGCTCGCAAGAATCAATCGAATATGCGGCTCGCCTTGATGCCGGCAGATCCGGACAATCGACGCTAAGTGGAAAATCACGCTACGGAAAACCCACTTACGAACAGTTGACCGGCAGCAATCGATCATCCGCTAAATCCGGCTACGCGAAAAAGTACTACGGAACAGACATGGATGGCTACTCCAGATCGCAAGGCAAAGCGCGCTCAGCCAATCAAAGCGCTGCACAAGAATCCACCGGGTCTTCGCGCTCAGCAAAGACCGAAGCCTCTCGACCGGTAAGCAGCGGCCGCTCCGCATCTAAACTAGAGAGCTTTCAAAGCGCCGGCAGACCACGAGCTTCTAAGCCCGGTTCTTCTAGAAATCACGGAAGACCGGACTCTAGACCCGGGACGGCTCCAAAGCGCAGATTCAAACAAAGAAGACGCGCGGCAGTTTGAGCCGCGGCGAAAACTGAAACTAAGCCAAGTTCAACATTCATCGATCAAGGAGCACTCACCATCATGTAAGTGAGTGCTCCTTTTATCTTCGCCCCGGCTCACTGTTATATAATTTGGCTTGCAAAGCCCTTAAGCGGCGAAGGATATATAAGCGAAGAAATGCCAAAGCTTAGTCATTCAAAGTTAAAAGCCGGTTGTTCGCCTAAAACTGCGTTCGGTTCTCTAGCACTTCTGTTGGCGCTGACACAGCTTTCTGCTTGCTCGAGCAGTAAGGAAGAACTAGCTGTTGAGAAGGTATCGAAAAGTGAATTGCAAGCAAGCAGCTTCCTGCCGCTTAATGCGGATAAGCCGGGAACACCGGTAAATGCAGAAAAATATCTCGTACCAGGCAAATACACAATCGTAGTTTTTTTTAGTCCTTACGATCCGGCCTGCGCAACTCTCGGTCCTCAACTAATGCAGCTTGCGCGGGTAAAGCCGGACATCGCGGTAAGAACGATCAACATCAACCGACCTGGAATTGAGGGCGTCGATTGGCAGTCTCCCGTTTTGCAAAGCGCGCAAATTCAAGCCGTTCCTCATTTCCAAATTTATGATACTTCGCAGAATCTGCGGGCTCATGGTCGCCCCGCCTACGAACAGGTTGTTCAATGGCTCAAAACAATGCCTAACTAGTTCAAATTGCTTATATGATCGTTTAGTTTTCAATCATGAGCTTTGACCGCATGGACGATGAAATCAGACGTTGGTCGCAACGAGCAGAAATTGCCGAGTCTCAAGGGCAGATAGACTTGCTGGAAGCCATTCAGCAACTGATCTCCATGCTCAACTCAAGCTCAAAGCCGACAAATGAAATCAGCATCTCGGAGTTCTTGGCTCGTGCAACCTTGCTTCGAAAAAAGATTGAAGCAGGCGAACAGCACCGAACAATGTGCGTCGAACACGGACTTTCCGATGCGGCTATCGACGAGACTTATGAAATCCAAGCTCTTGAGAAAGCGCTTATAGAGCTGATTAAGAAAGCGAATATTGCCTGACAAATAGCAACTTGATTCCTGATGCCATGCTCTCAGGACAATAGAACGACTCCAGATCGGTTAAAATCAAGGCTCTCGCAAAAACAGAAGTAAACGCGGGTTGGAATGCGTTTTAATCCCACAGTAAAGATCTTGCTACTTATCTGCTTTGCATTCCGGTCAATTCCGGCTGCTGCGCAAGAATTACCCGTATCTGATTCGAACGGTCAAGAACAAAAGTTATCTCAGCCTTCGGATGTCGAGAAGCAACTCAGACAATATGATCGCCAGATTTTTCTAGACCTCGTGAAGCTGGCTGAGTTTAATGCACGCTTCCAGCAAGAAGTAAATCACTACGCAGGCTGGCGAAAGTATCTCTATCCAATAGCACAGGAAGCCGGTTACGCTTGCTTCTTAGGCTTCAACCTTACAGACTTGAGCCAGCGCGGTAGAGGATGGAATAACCCCGGACGAATCTCACCGAGATCATCAAAGAGATCTCTCTCAGCTGCCACTGTGGGTGGTGCGCTTGGAGCCACAAGCTCAATCTTTGAACTTGCGCTCAATGGCGTCGAATCCATTAAAGCCGATCGAAAGGGATTCTCAACACAAAAATCAGTCGCCTTTGTGCAAAATACTGTAAAGCAAGTAGACGAAATGCTGGAGCGCCGACATGCCCTGATGCTGGAAAGCAATATCACGAGCTCGCGCGCCGAATTATTGGAACTAAAAGAACAACTGCTCAAATATGAGAGAGACAGGCTCGTATTTGAGTTCAAGCGCTGGAGTGCACATTCGCGAGCCTATAACTGCTACAAAAACACTTTTTACATCATAAATGCCACCGTAAACATGAGCCGATTCAGTGCCGTTCAACTCGGGTTCAAATCATTCACTCAACCCAGATGTACCGGTGCAACCGGCCCAATTCTGCTCTCTGCAGCGTGCCTTGCATCAGTAGGACCGGCAGCAAGCACCCTGGCAGGAAATTGGATGCAGCGCCATCAAGAAAAGTCACTGGCAAAAAAGCTACCGGCAAGAACATTTCTTTCAGACGAAGAAGCCAAACAGAAATTCGACAGACTTACGCAACTACTGGAAATCGACGAAACCAACCAGAAACACGTACAACTTGCTTCAGAGTTAATTCGCCTGCGAGAAGAAAAACTAGGACTGGACAGACTCATTTTTCATGAAGAAAAGACCATCGTTCGCTTTCGACGTGTAGCCGGTCAGCAGGTTATCACGGCTCCGTTGATCTCGTCACTGGGAGCATCCTCAGCCACAATCGGAACAGTCGGCTATTTTGCATACAGACAAAAGCCGGTAGTAAGCAACAAACTCGGCATCGCCGGCGATACCGCTGTCATTGCAGCAGAAGCAGTCGCTCTAGTAGCGACCCCGACAGCCGCAATCATGGGGCTCAAGTACGAAAACAACTTGCGAAAGAAAGGCGAACACCCGGACCAATTGCTCGAAAAGCGAATTAAAGATCTCAAAACACTAGAAGACCTGGTATCAAATGCCTGGCGTTAAATGCCAATTCAGTTTTAGATTCAACCATGATTCGGGGCGCGCTGTGATAAGTTAAAAGGTAAGCCGCCCAGGGCAACGAAGGATGACAAAAGAAAGCAACGAAAATCTACGCTCAATTGCTTCCGCAGGTGAATCCGGCGGTGGGGGCTCAGGTGCTCGCCCGAGCGGATTAACAAGCGGCACAGATGACAGTGACGATCTCAGCAAGGAAGAATTAGAACTAATAATTACAGAACGACAGAACTCTAATCAACCAGTTTGCAGTGTTTTGAAAAAACTAGGACTGAATTCAGCGAAGCGAACGAAAAAAGTCCTCGAAATTTTTCACGGTGTCGATTTCATAGACCTCAAACAAGTAAAGTCGAATCCTATTTGCAGAGATCTGTTGACTCAGCAAACAAAGCACCAATTTATGATGGCTGTTATCTCGAGCACAAAAGAGCAAGTTTCCGTAGCCATGGTCGAACCTAATAATTCAGAAGCGATAGGGTTTCTAAAGTCCAAATTCAAAGGTCATCGACTCAAATTGATGTCCTGTACTGTCGACGATTTAATGCACTTCATAGACCACGAGCAGCACAATTAGCGAGGTTTCGAGCGACTCAATTGACATAAAATTGCCTTTGCCATATACTTAACCTCGGAGTTAATTAACCAATCGGTAAAGTACGATGCAGGACAGCCTGAGTCAAACTTTTGCGGCGCTGGCAGACCCTACGAGACGGGCGATGTTGGCCCAGCTTTCTAAGGGGGACGCCAGCGTCTCAGATCTGGCTAAGCCGTTTTTGGGTGAGATGAGCCTCCCTGCCGTCACCAAGCACATCAAAGTTCTGGAAAAAGCCGGTCTTGTCACCAAAACAAAAGATGCACAATGGCGACCATGCAAACTTAATGGCGAGGGTTTGAAGGAAGCAGCCGATTGGATGGAAGAATATCGAGTTTTTTGGGAGGAGAGCTTCGACCGCCTTGAAGCTTATCTCAAAAAGGTAACGTCGGAAAAGAATCAAGAAGGAAAGAATGATGACTGTCAAAAATAAGAGCAATGAACTTCATCTCTGCAGAGTTTACGATGCTCCTGTGAAAGCTGTTTGGGAGGCCTGGACAGACCCTGAGCAAGTGGCACAATGGTGGGGTCCACGCGGATTCACCATCACCACTCACAGCAAAGACTTAAGACCCGGCGGTCATTGGAATTACACAATGCACGGTCCGGACGGAGTCGATTACCCAAACACGACCACCTACTTCGAAGTCGAAGAATGCGCCAGACTGGTTTACGATCACGGCGCCAGCGAGGGCAAGCCGCCCTTATTCAGAGTGACCGCAACCTTCGCCGAAAATGAAGGCAAAACGACATTGAACATGACCATGAGCCTGGCAACCCCTGAAGCTGCAGAGGAGATTCGCAAATTCATCAAGAAAGCAGGAGGCAATGCCACCTGGGATCGCCTCGCCGAATACCTGGATAAAAAATTGATTGACAAAGAAAGCTTCGTCATCAACCGCAGCTTTGAAGCACCAATTGAAACTGTTTTTGAAATGTGGACCAATAAGGACCACCTCGCGAAATGGATGGGTCCGGCAGGTTCAGAAATGCAGTTCATCAAATGTGACATCAAGCCCGGCGGCAATAGCCTTTATTGTATGACAATGGGCAATCTGAAGATGTATGGACGTGCGCATTATCTGGAAATCGAGAAACCACACCGCATTGTTTATACGCAGCAGTTTTGCGATGAAAACGAGAATCTCGCACGGCACCCGATGGCGCCAAGCTGGCCGGCAACAATGCTAACGACGATAACACTTGCAGCGGAAGGTCCCAATCAAACTCGCGTAACTATAAACTGGGAATGCTACGGCGAAACAAGCGCCGAAGAGCTTGCAACCTTCATTCAAGGCAGGAGCGGCATGACCATTGGATGGACAGGCTCCTTCGATAAGCTCGAAGAGTATCTCTCAGCCCTCTAAATAATCCAAAGGCAGATTCAGAAAGAGAGTTGTCCATCGACAACTCTCTTTCAATTAGTTCTTCAATGTTGAGCGAATGTAAGCTTTCTCCACCTGCTCTTGAATGATTCTTGATTCAGAATCTATCTGATTTATAAGATGGTCCAAGTGCTTTTCCCTTTGGCTCTTGCTTGATTCAATATTGTCTCTGGCAGCCTCGACTTCATTGAAAGCATCAAGAACCGCTTTGTTGCCGGCAAGTCCCTTGCGAACGCGCTCGTTGTGCTGAGCCCTGCTTTCGCCTTCTTGCCATTTCAGCAAATCTTCAACCTTGAGGCTTTCTTCAAAAGGCAAATCCAAAATTTTTCCGGAAAGCTGATTCTGCTTCTTTTTATATTCCGACTCCAGGGCTTTACGTCCCGGCTGGCGGGCAATCTCTTCCTTCCGCTCTTTAATCATCGCTTCAGCACCGATGCTCATGCGAGTATTGAGGCTATTGTAAGTATCGCTGAGATCATCCATGGCAGCGTCTTTGTCGCTTGAGTTATTAAATTTGTCAAGCGCCTTCTGAAATCGCTGAAGACTGCGCGAAGAGTCCTCAATTTTGCCGGCAGCGAAGTCCTTGAGTTCTCTATCTAACTTTTCAGCCTGCTCTTTGTCTGCATTGGCAGCTTTTTCTTTTACCGGCTCTTGTTTGTCATTTGCGATTGAGACAAAAGACAAGTAAGAGTCGGCACCATTGGCGATACTATTAAAAGCCGGCATTCGATCATTAGGGCTCGCATTGGTGAAAGCGACGTTTTCCAACCAATCAACAGAAAGCGAAGTGGTCGGCGTCCGCTGGTCTGAACGGGAGAAATTCAAGTCATCCACAGCCAAACTCCTTTTCTAGATGGAGATTACCGACTCGAGACTAAGCCTAGTTCCTTAGTTCGCCTATACGGCAAGTCCCATCCTGATGTTAATCATCGCTAATTTCAATTGAAGCCTGTGCAAGTTTGAGGTCCAAACGGAGAAAACTGCGTGCGAGCTTCACAAGCTTAGATTAAAGTCCTTATACTAGTTGCGCATGGATAAATACTATGGCGAAATGATGGAGCCTGAGCAGGAAAACCCAACAAATACTAAGTTGATTCTCCCGGTGGGAACACAGGTTGTTACAGTCACAGAACTACGCAGCCGCTCCGGCGAGTCGCTTCGCCGGAGCGGTAGCGTAGGCAAAATTATTAGCTCACCAAAGGACAATCAGCAGGCTTACTTAATCCAGTTTCCGGACGGCACGGAGTCGCAGCTCTTCCGGCACGAAATTGCAATTAGAAAACACATTCAAAACTTGCAATTTGACCGCCCCGGAGCTTTACTGGGAGACCGAGACCTCTATATATACATTATCTATCGATGCATCGTAGGTTCGCGAGCCTACGGGCTGGATATTGAAGATTCCGACGTGGATAAAAGAGGAATTTATCTCCCACCGGCCAGCTTGCACTGGTCTCTTTACGGTCTTCCAGAACAAATTGAAGATGCAGAAGCACAGGAATGCTATTTTGAACTGCAAAAATTTCTGGTTCTGGCCTTAAAAGCAAATCCCAATATACTCGAGTGCCTCTATACCCCCCTTGTAGAGCTTGCAGAGCCAATTGCCCGCGAGCTTTTAGAAGGCCGCGACCGCTTTCTGTCAAAACTCGTATATCAAACTTACAACGGCTATGTCATGTCCCAATTCAAAAAGCTGGAACAGGACATGCGCACCCAGGGAAAACTCAAATGGAAGCACGTGATGCACTTGATTAGATTACTCATTTCGGGAGTGGTTATACTAAAAGAAAATTTCGTACCGGTCTTGAGCACTGAATACCGCGAGCGCCTTCTGTCCATTCGCAGAGGCGAAATTTCCTGGGAAGAAATAAACGAATGGAGATTACAACTGCATAAAGATTTTGACCAGGCATACGAAAATAGCAAATTGCCGGAAAGACCTGACTATGAGTGGGCAAATCAGCTTTTAATCAGAGCACGAGAGCAAATGACCAGCAAATGATTTATCCAGATTCTTTATACTCAGCCATAAACGAGCATCCGTACAAATTGCTTTTTGCGACAGTAAGCGGCGCACATTTATATGGCTTTCCTTCCCCCGATTCAGACTACGACCTTCGCGGAGCTCACATATTGCCGGTTTCAGAGTTAGTCGGACTTGAGAAAGCCGAAGAGACCATTGAAGTATCAAAGAAAACCGAAGAGATAGAACTAGATCTTGTAACGCACGATGTCAAAAAATTCTTTCTCCTTCTCCTTAAGAAAAATGGTTATGTACTCGAGCAACTTTATTCACCGCTTATTGTGCAGGGCGGCGAAACTCACGAAGAATTGAAAGTAATTGCGAAGAACTGCATTACACGCCATCACAGCCATCATTACCTCGGCTTCGCCGACACACAATGGCGCCTGTTTCAAAAGGAAAAGCCAAGAGTCAAACCATTGCTCTATGTTTACCGTGTACTTCTCACGGGAATCCATTTGATGAGAACAGGTGAAATAGAGGCAAATCTGCTAACTCTAAACAATGATTTTGCTCTTCCTTATCTTCCCGAATTGATTGAACGAAAACTGAAAGCAGGCGAAAAACAAATTCTTGACGAAGCAAATATGGAATTCCATCGAAAAGAATTCGAGAGATTAAGATCTTCCCTTGAGGAAGCAGCAAGCTCAAGTAAGCTGCCGGAAGCGCCGACAGCGCAGGCAGCCCTAAGCGAAATGCTCAAGCGAATTCGCTTGAGCACTCGTTAAACAGATTGCGGACTCAGAGCAAAAGTACAGGCTCTGATATTTATTGCAAACTACCCGACTGAGCAGTTTTACTGTCCGGAATATTTACACCGATTGCAGCCAATTTGCGTTTAATTTCAGGCATAGCTTCACGAGCAGCTTTGATACCGGCTTCGATGCCCTTATCCCCGTCGCCTTTCTTGAACGACACCAGACTAATGCCGGTTGTATCCGGATGGATATAAGCGTCTGCATTTTTGCAGCTGGCTTCGTCTGATGTAGCAAGCTGAATTCGAAGAGCTTGTCTGCCCATAGAACCTAATGCACGAAACTTCTCCAGTGGTACGTCTTTCAGGTGTTCGTCGATGCGTTCGAAAGTGGCACTAATGGTACAGAAATCATTCCTCATCTCTCGCTGGACCT
>JAIEPM010000023.1 GCA_019748395.1 Candidatus Obscuribacterales bacterium | reverse complement strand
CAAGTGACACCAAATCCGATATCAACTTCCGTGTAGCGTTAAGAGAAAAAGCCGCTTCCGTATATCAAGGCATTGTGCGTGTCGCTAAAGTTGCCCAGCGCACCGATGCTTTCCAGTCCAACAAGAATTTGCTGCTGGACGGAACTGCTACTGCCGATTCAATTCCGAAACTGGAAATACTCGCCGACGACGTCAAATGCGCACATGGTGCCACCGTCGGTCCTGTTGATCGTGAGCAGATCTTCTATTTGATGAGTCGCGGTGTCAGCCGTGCAGTTGCCGAGCAGCTGGTGGTTCTTGGTTTCTTCCGCCAGACTCTTGAGCAATTCCCCTTCAAGGCCGGTTTGACCTGGTTGAGTGAAGCCGTGTCCAGAAAAATGCACGGTGGAACTCTTGATGCTTCCGCGACGGACTTTTTTGCGGAGCCTGAGTAAAGCAGGAGACTTTAAATGGATTCCGAACCCACACGTCGATTCTTCAAAGTAGGCAAAGCCGATGAGTTGCCGGAAGTCGGTGTGAAAGTCTTCAATGCCGGAAATGCCCGTATTTTAATTGCGCGCTGGGAAGGCCGGCTTTATGCAATTGATGATCGTTGTACGCATGACAATGGACCTCTTGCTGAAGGCGAACTTGAAGACGGGCAACTTGAATGTCCAAGACACGGCGCACGTTTTGATTTGGTTACAGGAAAAGCGCTGTGCTTGCCTGCTGTGGGCGGCGTTGCTGTTTACAGCGTAGAAATCAGAGATGGAGATATTTATGTTGGTTTGCCGACAAATGGAAGCGCTTGATACTGCAAAAATACGTCAGGATTTTCCCGTTCTTCAAAGAATGATCAACGGCAAACGCCTTGTTTATCTCGATAATGCTGCGACGTCTCAAAAACCCAAGCAAGTTATTGACGCAATCAGCAATTACTATTCAAACTACAATGCCAATATTCACAGGGGCATTCACACGCTTTCCGAAGAAGCTACAGAGGCATTTGAAGCCGTGCGTCCCAAGCTCGCTTCTTTTATCGGAGCAGCAGATGCCCGGGAGATTATCTTTACTCGCAACGCCACGGAAGCCATAAATCTTGTAGCTCAATCCTGGGGACGGCAGAACATAAAGGAAGGCGACGAAATAATTCTGAGTCCGATGGAGCACCATTCCAATCTGGTGCCCTGGCAGATGCTGGCAAAGGAAAAGAATGCTCGCCTGGTTTTTCTAAAGCTCACTGAAGACGGCTTGCTGGATATCGAATCGCTGAAAGAAGCTTTGAATCCGAAGAGCAAAATTATTGCCGTTACGCAGATGTCCAATGTTCTGGGAAGCATTGTCCCGCTGGAAGAGGTCTGTGCTCTGGCCAAAAGCAACGGCACGCTTGTGCTTGTTGACGGCGCACAGGGCGTTCCTCATATTGCAATCGACGTCAAGAAAACAGGAATGGATTTTCTTGTTTTTTCCATGCACAAAATGTGCGGACCAACCGGTGTCGGTGTGCTCTGGGGCAAAGCTGAGTTGCTGGAAGCGATGCCGCCTGTTATGGGTGGCGGCGACATGATCAGCATGGTTTGGCGCGATCGCTATACGCCCAACCAGATTCCCTGGAAATTTGAAGCAGGTACTCCCAACATTGCCGATGTTATTGCAAGCGGCGTGGCCATTGATTATTTGAACTCAATCGGCATGGACAGAATTCGAGCCCATGAAATCGAATTGACTGACTATGCTCTGAAGAGATTTTCAGAGCTGAAGGACGTTACTGTTTACGGACCGAAAGACCCGGCTTTGAAAGGCGGAGTGATTTCCTTCAACTTGAAGGGCTTGCACCCGCATGATGTCGGACAGGTGGTGAATGAAGACGCAGTCGCTATTCGAGTCGGGCACCATTGCTGTCAGCCACTGATGCGCGATCTCGATTTGATGGGAACTGCAAGAGCCAGCTTCTACATTTATACTGAAAAATCCGAAATTGATTTGCTCATTGATTCACTAATAAACGTGCAGAAGGTTTTAGGCCATGTCGCTCTCTGATGAACTGTATCGAGAAACAATTCTCGACCATTACCATAATCCGCGCAATCAGGGCACTCTTGAAGGAGATAAAGTTCTTTCGGTTGAGGGAGTTAATCCGCTTTGCGGTGATGAATTGGTGCTCTATTTGAAAGTCGAGAACGACAAGGTTGTGGATCTCGCCATAAAATCTCGCGGCTGTTCTATTAACACGGCGTCCTGCTCGATGATGACTGAAGCTGTGAAAGGCCAATCTCTTGCGCAGGTGGAAGAGATGATTGAAACATTCAAGAATATGATGATGAAGCCGGAAGTGCAGGATATTCCGGAGGAATTTGAAGATCTGGAAGCTCTACAGGGCGTCAAGAAATATCCTGTGCGAATTAAATGCGCACTTTTGCCATGGAATACACTGATCGAAGGTCTGCGTTGCGCCGAGTCTCGTGCTTCCGGTTCAACGGAAGGACCAAAAACTGTTAGTACCGAATAGATCTATTGGAGCTGAAATGTCGACACTACAGGAAGACCTGGTACTTGAAACCGTTCGTACAATTCTTGATCCGGAACTGGGCATAAGCATTGTCGATCTCGGGCTTATTTACGGGGTTGAGGTCAACAACGCCGACGTGACTGTGCGCATGACTCTGACAAGTCCGGCCTGCCCTGTCGGTCCGGTGATTCAAGCCCAGGTGCATCAGGCAGTCAAGAAACTGCCCTGGGCTAAAGAAGTAAAAGTTGAGCTTGTCTGGAGTCCAAGATGGGACCCAAGAACCATGGCAACTGAAGATGCCCGCATGGAGCTTGGCATTATTTAGTTTGCCGTGCTTGGCAAGTATTTGCTTAATAAAATAACATCTGGCGCTGTAAAGCTGATAATCTATGACCGACAATGCTTTACGGGGTGTTTTCCCGTTTAGAGAGAATTGTTTGGCGGCGTCTTATGGTTAGAGCTGTAATTCACGATAACGACGGGCACGTCGACGACATACTAAGCAGTTTGCTTCTTTGGCTCTCTCCGGAGATCTCCATGCAGGCAATCACGGTCGGCGATGGCGATTGTTACGTGCAACAATCTTTTGAAGCGCTGGTTAAAGTAGCCACTTTCCTTGATCTGGAAGGTGCTGAAATTGGTTATAGCGAAGAAAATTGTCCGAATCCTTTTCCCGATAACTGGCGCAAAGAAAGCTACATAATCAACGAGCTGCCGATTTTCAGTGCCAATGATTTAAGAGCGCCATATCAAAGCTTCAGACCCCGCAAGTCTCAGGTATTGATTAGTGATGTGCTCGCGAATTCCAGGCAGCCTGTAACCCTTGTTTGCACCGGTCCGCTCACAAATATCGCTCCTGTTTTTGAAAATCGGCCCGAGCTCAAAGAGAAAGTGGAGCATTGCTATATCATGGGTGGTGCAATTTCGGTGCCCGGCAATGTTGAAATGCCGGAGCACGACGGTAGTGCCGAATGGAATTTTTATGCAGACCCGCCTGCTGCTAAAAAAGTCATCGACTCGGGTTTGCCCATAACTTTGATTCCGCTTGATGTGACCAACAATGTGCCTGTGACTCGAGAGTTTTTATTGAAACTTGATGCTCAGGCTGAACGTTGTCGAGCTTCGCAGCTTGCCGCCAGGCTTTTCTCGCTGGTCAAAGGATTCAATTATTACTTCTGGGATACTCTGACTGCCGCCGCCGTGCTTCGTCCGGATCTATTTACTTTCAAAGATCAGCGTATCGATGTGATTGCGCACGGTAAGTCGCAAGGACGCACGCAGGGAACTTTATTCGGCGGCAAGAAAATTCGGGTGGCTTCCAGTGTGAAAGTCGAACCCTTTGAAGCTATGGTTCTTGAGATTCTCAGCCGCAAATAGCGGCAGGCGCATTTATGTCTTTTGATTTTTATTTGACTCGCAGTTTTGTGCCCGGGCTGGAAAAGCAAATTGACCCTTCGCAATTGCCGCTGACCGAAGCAGATTTTGAATTGCTTATGGATGGCGGTCCGATTATGCGGCGACTGGAAAGTGGAAGCTGCTGGTTGCTGCATCCGACGAAGGGTCCCTGGCTTTCAGCATCTTTTCGCCAGGGTAGAACAGAATCCGAATCCCATATTCTGCTTTCAGTAAGTTACGGCAATAAGCAGTTCTTGAGTGTTTGGGCAGATGCCTTTAGTCTGGCTCTGCGTCTTGCGAAATCTATTTCTTGCCGTGTTTTTGAGGGCAGCTTGCATATTGAAGTTAGGAATGAAAATCTGGAGTCACTGCTCAGTCCTGAAAGCGATTTTGCAAGGCAGCAATTTGAGCTCTGGAAAAAAACTGTAAGCGAGATGGATCGCGCTATGCTGGCGCCGCTTGAGTTTCCGATTGATTCTTATGATGCTGTCGACGAATATTTCTTGTTCTTCTTAGAACCCGAAAGAAAATACTCGATGAAGGAAATAGTAGCGGACCTGGCTCTTTGCATAGATCCTGATTCACTAACTGAAAATTCTTTTGCGCTGGTGAATAAAGATAGCGGAGATCCGCAGTCCAGAGTTTTGCTGCGTTCCAATGATGCTGCCTGGCAAATATACCCTTTTCACTGGCTCGAGCCCTTCTCGGTAGTGGCGAATGCAACCCATGAACTTGCCTTGAAATTGCATAAAAGGATGGGCGGCAAATTATTCTATCGAGATCAAGAACTCAATCCGCAATTAAGCGAGCAGTTGAAAGCGGCTTGCCAGGGGCTTGGAGTTGAGTTCTTTCTCTGGCAGCAAAAACAAAAAAGATGAAAGGGATTTCTTTTTTGAAAGTGTCGAATTTGTCGAGCCTCTGTATATAAGGCTTATGGAAGACGAGGAAGACTTAAGCCCAAATGCAGATCAGCTCGCACGATGAGTGCGGGTTAATGCTGTTGAGTATTTTCCGCACTGAAAATGCCTTTCTTAAAACTTTGCAGCATTTACTAGTGTATCGAATTGACATACCTTTGCTCTTGTAGAGGGTGACTGATTTTTTTCACATAGCCAGTGCAGAACACCGTGTTTCGGGCGTGCTGCTGCTTGTTTGCGGGGATAAGATAATGCCAGAACTAAATAGCGACTCGGTGCAAATAAAAGATCGTGCAGAGCATAAGAGCGGTGATCAGGATGCTCTGATCAATAAAGTTGCACAGGAAATGGCGGGCGGTCAGAAAACTCTGATGACCTTTGATAAGGCTCCGGAAAACGCTTTAACACGTTACGGTTTGGCCGCGCTCGACGGTGTAGCCAATATGCCGGCCGGTGCACTCAAAGCCGTTAAGCACAACATTGACCATCCAGTTGATGCTTTGAAATCGGTAGGTATGGGTGCCGGTATGGCTGTAGTGCTCAAGACCGTTCTGCCGGAAGGCGGACCGGCAGGCAAAATTGCTGCCGGTGCAATCGGCGCATATTTTACCTATCAGGCTGTGACTCCGGTAATTGACGGCATGAAAAAAGCCGGTGTTGCCACCACTATGAAAGACTTGAATGCAGCCTCCGTGCAAATCGGAGATGCCGGTGGTGCGTTCCTTGTGGATTCCGCCCTGGCTGTCGGCGGTTATAAACTGGGATCTCGTCTCATTGACCCGGTTCTTTCATCGAGTTATTTGAAAGGTTTCAACGAAGCAAAAACAAGTGCATATAACGCCGCGGGCGCAAAAATTTCAGATGCGCTTGGTATGACCTCGGGTAAAACCGGGCTCGGCAATCCGTTTCATCCCGAAGGCTACGGCGTGATTCCTCCTTACCTTTTGCAGGAATTGGCACAACGCAATCCCGGGAATGGCGACTTCCTGAAAACACACAGCAAAACTGTAGACATGCAATCTACTTCAGCGCAGGCACGACCACGCACCGAAGCCGGTACAGGCAATGCCGCTCGTGAAGTTTATGATGCTCAGGGTCAGGAAACACAGCCAGGCAAGCGCGCTCGCTTTGAAGGCGAAAAGCCGACCGGAAATGTTGAAGTAGACAATGGCTATGACTACACCGGATTTGTTCGCGACTTCTATCAAAAAGAATTCGGACGCAATGGTATTGACGGTAAGGGTATGAAATTCGTCTCTACAGTCAACTACGGGCAGAACTATGAAAACGCTTTCTGGGACGGCAAGCAGATGACTTACGGTCGTCCGGGAGCAGACTCTCCATTCAGAACTTTTGTGATTCTCGATGTCGCCGGACACGAAATCACCCACGGTATCACTGAAATGGAAGCCGGAACAGTCTATCGCGGTCAATCCGGAGCTCTCAATGAACATTATTCCGATGTATTTGGTGTATTGATCGAACAATACAGCAAGGGTCACACTGCCGATAAGGCTAACTGGATTGTCGGCGAAAATATCTGGAAGCCTGAAATTAAGGGACGCGGTTTGCGTGACATGCTGAACCCCGGCGAAGCATATAATGATCCTGCCGTAGGTAAAGACCCGCAGCCAGCCCATATGAAGGACTACTACAAGACCTGGGGCGATAACGGCGGTGTTCACTACAACTCCGGTATTCCGAACAAGGCATTCGCCACATTTGCAAGAGCTGTAGGCGGCAACGCCTGGGATGGTCCGGGACATATCTGGTTTGAAGCAAGAAAAGCCGCAGGCAGCAATCCCAGTTTTGGACAATTTGCCTACCACACTATTGAGGCAGCCAAGAAACTCGGCAAACTGGACGAAGTACCGAAACTCGAGAAAGCCTGGGAAACAGTCGGAGTCAAACCCGATATCAATGCCAAAGACACGACCACTCCTGGTGGTGGCGGCGGTGATGATGCCAAAGTTAGCCTCTTAGGCAGACTCTTCGGCAGAAAAGCAAGCTGATTTGGACTAAACGGGGCTGGTAATTGAAGAAAAGGGCGTCGCAAGTATTATCTGCGACGCTCTTTTCTCGTGCTTTTTACTCGCGTTTTTGATATCGCTCGTAAAGTCCCGTCAATACAAGGTTTTGCGGGATCGCTCGCTCTTCGCAGGACGCCTTTGGTATGCGAAATAGCCTTAAGCCGTGCTAATACTGCCTTCTTGGAGCACGTAATTACCGCACTTAGATCGCTTCCCTTAAAAAATTAGCGGATTTACAGTGCTTTGCACTTGAATTAGAGTCGAATTTGTAAAGGGTGACTTTGATTTTAAGCACTAATAACAAGCGCAGAACACCGCGTGCTGGTGTACTGCTGCCGAAACACGGAAACTAGAAGGGCGGAAAGAGCAATGCAAGAAATAGACTTTCAAAAAGAATCGCATGATGATGCAAAAGCTGGGGAGCATAATAATGCCCTGATCAATAAAGTTGCGCTGGAAATGGCGAATGAGCAGCGGGATGGGAAAAATCTGCTCAGCTTTGCCAACGCTCCTTCAAATGTTTTTGATCGCTATGCCATGGTTACAACCCAAGGTATCGCGAAGCTCCCAGAAGGTGTAGTCAATGCAGTTAAGCACAACATCAATCATCCAACAGAAGCGCTTGCAACAATAGGAATGGGTGCCGGTATGGCGGTGGCGCTGAAAGCAGTGCTGCCGGAAGCAGGACCGGCAGGCAAGATTGCCGGTGCTGCACTTGGTGCATACTTTACTTACAAAGCGGCCGAACCGATTATTGATGCGTACAAGAAAGCCGGCCGTGCTACGACTATGCAGGATATAAATGTTGCAGCTGTGCAAATCGGTAATGCCGGCGGAACATTCGTGGTTGATTCTGCTCTGGCAGCCGTCGGTTACAAAGCCGGCGCAGGTCTGGCAAGCAGAGCTTTAGCTTTGCCTGCCGGCAAGAGCTTCGTAAGTGCCAGAGATAATTTCTACAATAATGTTGGAGCTAAATTCTCGGACGCGATGGGTGTAACACCGATTGACTCGGCCGCCAGCCTGCGAAACTTGCATCAACATCATATGGGTGTGATTCCACCTTATATGTTGGAAGAGATGGCCAAGCGCAATCCTAATAACGGCGATTTCTTGAGCACTCGCAACAAAACGCTTGAATTGCAGAGAACCGGTGATGGTATCAAGCCGCGTTCCGACGGCGATATGCACGGAGCCAGAGAAGTTTATGACGCGAAGGGTCAGGAGATTCAGCCAGGCGACAAAGCCCGTTTTGAGGGCGAAAAGGTGACCGGCAATCCCGATGTGGACAGAGCCTATGATTACACGGGAGATGTTCGCGAATTCTACATGAAAGAATACGGACGTAATTCCATCGACGGGAAAGGCATGAAGTTCGTTTCAACTGTTAACTATGGGCAGAATTTTGAAAATGCTTTCTGGGACGGCAAGCAAATGACTTATGGTCGTCCGGGTCCGGACAGTCCGTTCAAAACTTTCATTCTGCGTGATGTTGCCGGGCATGAAATCACCCACGGTATCACTGAAATGGAAGCAAACACCAAGTATTTCGGACAATCCGGAGCTCTCAATGAAAGCTACTCCGATGTATTCGGCGCGCTTGTAGATCAGTATGCTAAAAAACAAACTGCAGATAAAGCTTCATGGGTAGTCGGGGAAGGCATATGGCAGGACAATGTCAAAGGCCGCGGCTTGAGAGACATGGCAAATCCCGGCACTGCATACAATGACCCGGCAATTGGAAAAGATCCGCAGCCTGCTCACATGAAAAACTATGTCAAAACATGGGGTGATAATGGTGGTGTACATATCAACTCAGGTATTCCAAACAAAGCCTTTGCTGAATTCGCTAAAGCCGTAGGCGGTAATGCCTGGGAAACACCGGGACACGTATGGTTTGAAGCACGCCGGGCTGCCGGTTCGAACCCGAGCTTTGCACAGTTTGCTTTCCAGACTGTTGAAGCAGCCAATAAACTCGGCAAGGTCGATGAAGTTCCC
>JAIEPM010000309.1 GCA_019748395.1 Candidatus Obscuribacterales bacterium | reverse complement strand
GGGCGTTTTTGATTCGACTGAGATCACTGTTCGCTCTCGATCCAGGCAAGAAAGTGGTATTTCAATCGCTCTCCATTTGCGAACGGCTTCTGGAGACTTTCTGATTAGAGATGCGAACTGACTGAGCCAATCTTCCAGCTCATATTTTTCACTGTGATATTGATACAGTGAATTAAGCGGCTCTTTGGGCTTATAGCTGTTGACTTTGAATGATGCGCCGGCAATGTTCTGATCGCCATCGACCAGCAAAAGCGCCCAGTCTGCTCGCGCCACATCCTTTTTATCAATGCTGACTTCTCTGACGGCGCCATTGCTGCTTTTAAGATTGCATTGCCATGAACTGCTTTCGTGCTCGGAGCTCGCCATTGCAGTCGATATGGCGATAGCCATTAAGCTCAAGGAAGTAATTGCGGCAAGCAGAGCTCGACGAGCTGCGACTTCGGTTTCTGCAAGGCTGCTGTTTCGCAGAAAAAATCCAAGTGCAATTATTACGGCAAGCGCTTTGCTCATTGCTGCAAGAAGCACTGCAATTTCAGTACTTTCCGTGAGGAGCAGAATGTAAGGAGTGAGGTCGAACTTGCACAAGAAAATGGCCACTGCGCTGCTCAAGATAAATGCCAGTTTTTCTATGAGCTTTTGTTTTCCTCTCCAGAGCACTCTAATTGTGGCTACGGCCGCTAGAATAATCAGAGGCATTGCCGTAAATCCGTATCTTGAAATTCCCTCGAAGGGCAAATAAATCAGATGTCCTGCAATAAGGACAAGAATCGATATTATGCTCAATTTGGGATTGAGAGGCAAAGCTTTGCTGAAGAGTGCCGAGAATAATAAGGCTAAACCGCTAAATCCGAAAACTAAGAGAATTGATTGAAAAATGGCTTGCAGTCTGAAGTTGAGTCCAAGAATTTTATAGCGGTAGTCGTTCCAGGGCAGGTTGAATAGACGTGTGAGCTTGCGCAGCGCAAGATTGCATTGTTCTTGCGGATTGCTTTCCAGTAGTGCAAGCGCAACCGGTAACGCTTCTTCGTTGTCGTCATACATGAGCGCAACTGGATGTGTCGGATGGCAGCCCCAGCCATCACCTTCCAGATTGCAGCCGGTCGTGATGTTATAGACCGGGCGCCTCGATGGGAAAAGCTGAATCTGACCTCTTGCTGCTTTTGTGAAGCTCAGCCAGGGACTCAATGTGAAAAGCAAAGCCAGCAAGCAAATGCTTGTTTTGCCAAGCGAGAGCCTGTTGAATTTGAAGCTGTCGGTCAGGCTCTGTTTTGAGTTGAGCGTTTTTCGCAGTGAAAGAGTCAACGAGCCGAAAGCCGAAATCGCAAAAGCTGCCAGTGCAGCCGGTGCCAGAGCCGGCTTTAATAGAGCAAGCAGAGCCAGGCTCACTCCACAGGAAAGGGCTTTTAGATAATCTGAAGTCTTTTTTGTTTCGTTATCGCTCAAGCCATTCATAAAATAGAGCGAAGCTACAATCAGGAGGCAAGCAAGCGGCTCTGTGAGAAAGGTGTTGCAGGATGAAATCGTCGCCGGATAAATTATCCAGAGCAGTGAGGCGATTATCGCTAAAAGTTTTTCGCTGAAAATTGAGCGAGCCAGCAGGTAAATGAAGCCGCTACAGGCAGCCTGAAAGGCACATTGCATGGCAACCAGAAGCTGCCATTCCGTGGGGGATGGTGTTTTCTGAAAGAGTCCGAAGAGAAGTGCCGCTGCACCGGGCAAAACAGGACCATCAAGCATCAAATAGAAAGCCAGAGAGTCTATCTGTCCCTGGCTTAATTGTCCGCTTAGTGCCGGTCCTGCTGTTTCACAGATTCTTTTGCAAGTCTCGAGATAATGTGCCGCATCGAAGTACAGTGTTGTTCGCGGCAAAATATTTGAGGGGTTCTGGCTCAAGAAAACACAGAAAGCCAGGACCATAATCAGCAGAAAATGAAGGCTTTCTTCCCTGAAAAAAATGGATTTTCCAGTTGCCATTTGAGGGTCCTGATTCCAATCTAAACTAAAAGCTGCTTTTAGCCTTTTTTGATTTCCCAGAAATCCGGACCGAGAATATCCCAGGGCAGGCGCTGCTCATCGGGTTCTGCTGCGTCGAATTGCTGATTCACGAAATAAATCATGTTGGCTGTTTGAGTCCATGGATTGGCCAATCCGTGAGCGACTCCGCGAGGCAAATAAAGTATTTGTGCTCTGCCTGCTCCCATCACAAAACGCATGCTCTGTTTGTAAGTGGGGGAATTTTCCCGTGCATCGAAGAGTCCTATCAAAAGTCGATCATACGGCATGACGAACCAGACGTCTTCTTGATTGTAATGGAGATGGAAAGCTTTTATCGTACCGGGCAGCATCTGCGACCAGGTTGCCTGCCTGACTTTGAACTGCGGAAGGATAGCCAGGTTGCCGTTTTCATCAAAGCGAACGAGCTCGGCCAGTGCGCCGCCGTCGTCGACAAAGCTTGTCAGAGGAATCAGCTGAACGCCTTCGATTTGTGTTTTCTTGCGGTAGTCTTGAACCGAAAGCTCGCTTCTGAAGTCTTTACCGATTGCATCTTTAGTCAGTGCTTTGAGCATCAACTTCGACTCCTGCTCTTTTGTATCCTGCATTTCGTTATACCGGTTGCTTTTCTTTCTTCATGGACAAATACATCGAAAGGGCTTCCTTCCACGGTACCATTTCGCGTTCAATCGTATGAATTAAGGAGGTGTTGTCCAGTACCGAATATTTCGGTCTGGTAGCCGGTCTGGGCATGTCTTTGGTGGCTATTGGTTGAACCGGAACTCTCATGTCCTGGACGATTTCTTTGGCGAATTCGTACCAGTTGGTGACACCACCGTCGGTGCCGTGATAAACGCCCCAGCGTTTTGTCATAATCAAATCGGCAATGGTTTCTGAAAGCGTGAGTGTGCATGTCGGTGAACCGAACTGGTCGGAGACCACTCTCAAAACTTTTCCGTCTGTAGCCATCTGGTGGATGGTGTCGACGAAGTTGCGACCATTAGGACCATAGAGCCAGCTTGTGCGAACGATGTAGAACTTGTTGAGCAAGTTGCGTACGGCTCTCTCGCCGGCCAGTTTGGTTTTGCCGTAAACGGAGATCGGTCCTGTGCTGTCCCAGGGATGATATGGTCTTGTGCTTTCACCGTCAAAAACATAATCAGTGCTCACATAAAGCATCGGTATGTCGAGGCGGCTGCAGGCTACGGCAATGTTTTCAGTGCCGTAGCCGTTGATCAGATACGCCAGATCGGGCTCTGATTCGGCCTGATCTACTTTCGTGTAAGCACCGGCATGAATCACCAGCTCCGGCTTTTCGTTGAGCACTACTTCCATGACCTGATGGAAATTGGTTACGTCGAGGGCTTCTCGAGGAAAACCTTTTACCTCATGTTCACGGGTTTCCAGGCAAGAGCTGAGAGCTCTGCCCAACATGCCTCCGGCGCCGGTGATCAATACTTTCATTTAGCTGCTTCCTTCCTCTTTAGGCTTTCTTGCTGGCGGCCAGTGCGGTGTCCTTTTCGTGCGAATGACCGGCTACGGCTTCGAGCCATTGCTGGTTATCGAGATACCACTTGATCGTTTGATGAATGCCGACTTCAAATGTGTAAATCGGCTTCCAGCCCAGTTCTTTTTGAATTTTGCTGGAGTCGATGGCGTAGCGTCTGTCATGTCCGAGTCGGTCTTCGACGTACTTGATCAGTTCTTCGCCCTTGCCCAGTTCTTTCAAAACCAGCTTCGTGATTTCGATGTTCTTGCGCTCGTTGTTGCCGCCGACGTTATAAACTTCGCCGGGGACGCCCTTCTGGAAAGCCAGCCAGATTGCCTGACAGTGGTCTTCCACATGCAACCAGTCGCGAACATTGAGTCCGTCGCCATAAACAGGAACTTGCTTGTTGGCAAGGATGTTCATGATGAAGAGCGGGATCAGTTTTTCGGGATGCTGATAAGGACCGTAGTTGTTTGAGCAACGTGTGATCATTACGGGCATGCCGTAAGTGTGGAAGTAAGCGCGGCATAGAAGATCGGCACCGGCTTTGCTTGAAGAATAGGGGCTGTTCGGCGTCAGCGGGGTGTCTTCAACGAAGTAGCCTGTCGGTCCAAGAGAGCCGTAAACTTCGTCCGTTGATACTTGAACGTAGCGAATCGTCCACTTATCGCCTTGTTTTCCGTGTACGAATGCCGACTCGAGCAAAGTTTGCGTGCCCAGAACATTGCTGTGCACGAAAACGGAAGGATCGGCAATCGAGCGGTCTACGTGTGTTTCGGCGGCGACGTTGATGATGCCGTCGATCTTTCCGAATTTCTGTCCGGAGATAATCGATTCAACCAGCTCTTTATCTTCGATGCGGCCCTTGACGAACTTGTAGCGAGGATCTGATTCGATGTCGGCAAGATTCTCGAAGTGTCCGGCGTAGGTAACAGCATCAAGGTTGATGATTTTTGTTTCCGGGCTGTTCTTGAGAATGTATTTGATCAGGTTGCTGCCGATGAAGCCCAGCCCGCCTGTAATAAGTACTTGCATTATTTGTCCCTCGTTAGACCACATCTACTTTACTGTCGTCGCCCAACATAAATTTGTAAGCGACAGGTTTAGCATGACTGCGAGCCAACTCAACGTTGACACCAATCAGGCTGTCGACTATGCGACCATCAAAGTCTTTGATCCGGCAGTTCTCGCGCAGAATGCTGTGTTCGATTTCAACATTGCTGACATGAGCACCATCACCGATTGAGGTGAAGGGGCCGATATAAGTGTTTTCCAGAACGCAGTCCGAACCGATCACGGCCGGACCTCTGACCGTACAGTTCAACAGCTTGGAGCCTTCGCCCACATGCACACGGCCTGAGACTACGCTGTTTCCTTCCAGTGAGCCCTGCATGTTGAAATCTTCCATCTCGTCAAGAACGACACGGTTGGCTTCAAGCATGTCGTCTTTCTTCCCGGTGTCCAACCACCAGCTTGTGAGAATGTGGCTGTCCACGTGATACTTCATATCGATCAGCTTTTGAATAGCATCCGTGATTTCCAGCTCACCGCGACGGCTTGGCTTAATGGCGTCGATGGCAATGTGGATGTTTTTATTGAATAGATAGATACCGACAAGCGCCAGATTTGATTTGGGCTTTGCCGGTTTTTCCTCCAGGCAAAGAATGCGGCCGTTGCCGTTCAGCTCAGCTACGCCGAATGAGCTTGGGTTTGCCACTTCTTTCAAAAGAATCAGCGAGTCGGCTTTGCCGGCGTTAAATCTATCAACAAGCGGTTTGACACCATCTTTGATCAGGTTGTCGCCCAGGTACATAACAAACGCATCATCGCCGAGGAAGGGTTGCGCAGTTTTCACCGCATGCGCAAGTCCTTTGGGCTCAGCCTGCACAATGTATTCAATTCTGATGCCCCAGCGTGAGCCGTCGCCGAGTGCTTCTTTCACATCAGCTCCGGTTTCCGGACTGATGATGATGCCGATTTCGTTCACACCGGCATCTTTTATTGCTTCGACTGCGTAAAACAGAATCGGCTTGTTGGCTACGGGCAACAGTTGCTTTGCGGCAGTGTGCGTGATCGGTCGCATACGCGTACCTTTACCGCCACTGAGAATCAATCCCTTCATCTTTTTTCCCTGCTTTCTATACGGCGCCGCGTCTACTTAGCACGGTTTGGAAAGTCATCGCGATGACTTTCCAATCGAGAAAGTAATGCCAATTGTCGCAGTACCACTTGTCCATTTTGACTTTCACGTCGTCCGGTAATTCGTCTCGTCCGTTAACTTGGGCCCAACCTGTTATTCCTGGAAGGAATCGCAGGACTCCCGCTGACTGACGCAATTCCGTGAGCTGCGTCTGATTATACAAGGCGGGTCGAGGACCAACGATGGACATATCATCCTTAATAACGTTGAATATTTGAGGAAGTTCATCAAGGCTGCTGGCGCGCAAAAACTTTCCTACTCTGGTTATCGGGCTGGGCATCTTCAGCATCTGGTCCGTAGGCAGATCAGGTGTGCCTGTGCGCATGGTTCTGAATTTGTAGATGTCGAAAAAGCTGCCGTTTCTGCCCACCCGGCGTTGTTTGAAAATTACCGGTCCAGATGAATCAAGCTTAATCGCAATTGCGATAAGCAGCATCAAAGGAGCAAGGGCCAGACCGGCTGAAAGAGACAAAAACAGGTCGGTGAGCCGTTTTAGACCAAGCTGGGTCTTAGAAGGAGCCTTCGCTGCGCAACAGTCACTTTTTGCCGTAGTGGCGTGATTCTCAAGTTGGTTTTGCATTTTGCTTCTTAATGCTTATTTAGTGCGCGGAACTCTGCTTGACAGGTGCGCAGAATAACACAGATCCGATTTCCTTTCATTTAGCCGATTTCGAGCTTTGCGATTTATCTCCAGCTCTCCATTTGTTAATGAAAGCCGAGCTGGGCGCTAATATGATTGATCGAACCTTGGGGATAGTCTGTGCGCCTGTCAGTTATTGTTGTTAGCTGGAACGTTTCAAAACTGCTTAATGTCAGTCTTGAAACCCTGAAGCGTGATCTGGAAGCTATCGAGTCCGAAGTCTTTGTCGTGGACAATGCTTCGGCTGACGACTCGGTTGAGATGGTCCGCAAAAATCACTCCTGGGTTACTTTAATTGCCAATCAGGAAAATCTCGGTTTCGCCAAAGCCAATAATCAAGCTTTGAAGCTGGCCAAGGGCGATTACATTTTGCTTTTGAACCCCGATACGGAAGTTCATCCCGGCGCAATCAGCTGCCTTTTGAGCTTTCTTGAAAAAAATCCGCGAGCCGGTATCGTAGCGCCGCAACTACTAAATTCGGATGGCTCGATTCAGCGTTCCTGTCGCGCCTTCCCGACTTTTGCCGCAATGCTTTATGAATTGCTCGGCTTAAGCAAGCTTTTCCCCGATAATCCGCGCTTCGGCAGTTATAAGATGCTCGATTTTGATCATACCGAGCTGCGCCAGGTAGACCAACCGGAAGGGGCCTGCTTGATGTTGCGGCGCTCGGTTATAGAGCAGGTCGGTACTCTTGATGAAGGCTTTTTCATGCTCTTTGAAGAAGTTGACTGGTGTTATCGAATCAAAGAAGCGGGCTGGGAAATCTGGTTTGAACCGCAGGCTCATGTTGTTCATCATTACGGGCAGTCTATTAAGCAAGTGAAAGCTCGAATGATTTTGTCTTCGCATCGAGGTTTGTACAGATTCTGGTCCAAGCATTATGCAAAAGGTCGCTGGTACCTGGGAGCCTTTGTTTATGCCGGTCTAATGGCGCTTGCCTATCTCAGAATTTTGAGCCATACATTGCGTTCTGTTACCCAGAAACAAAGCTTGAGCACTAAGATCTCCTGAGCGAAATGCAAACAGAATAATTTTTGATAATAGTTCTGTCTTTGGGCTGTGGTAGTTTTATCTATCTCTTGAAATGTCCGCCAGCGATAACCTTATAAATGCCAGCAACTCTTGAACGAAGAGAAAATCAGAGCTCAGCCCAGCGTGTTTTGCCGAAATCGATGCGAGCGGAGTGGATCGCGCTTGCGTCTATTGCAGCCTTCTGGTTAACGGCGCTTCTTTTCGTAGGCATTTCAGGCGATTTTCCGCTCAACGACGATTGGATTTACGCCGAATCGGTGCAACATTTTTTGCAGACCGGTGAGATTCGCTTGCTTGCTTGCGCACCGGCATGTTTATTTCAAATACTTAGCTCCGCTCTTGTTTGCAAAGTGTTCGGATTCAGCAACGAAGTTTTGCGCGCACTTGGATTTTTCTGGGCCGTTGTCGCTTCCTTCGCGCTCTATGCCTCATGCCGGCTCTTGCGTTTGCAAGCTTTGCCTTCGGCTCTCCTGACTTTGTGCTATGCAGCAAACCCTCTTTTCCTCTGTCTTGCTTTTTCATTCATGACCGACACGCCTGCAATTGCGTTGACGCTTGCCTATGGCGCCTTCTTGCTCAAAGCCTTGAAAGATCAAAAAGAATCGTCTTTTATGCTTTCAAGTCTATGCTTGCTGGCTGCAACTTGCGTAAGGCAGAACCTCGGTTTTCTGGCGCTCGTAAATGCTCTTCTTTTATTATTGATGTGGACAAGGAAGCGTCACTCGTGGACGCTGTTAATCGGTTTGATTGCGGCGCCGCTGGCTGTTGGTTATCTTGCCGACAAGTGGATGCTTTCGACCAACGATTTCACATCCCTTTATGTCTGGTACAAAGGCATGGTGGCTAAGCAAATTTCTCTTTTGCTTCACACGCCGGGGCGAGTACTGCCGACAATTATGCAAATTGCAGGAGAACTACTCTGCTATCTGGGACTTTTTACTTTGCCGATTTTGCTTTGCTTCTTGCCTGTATTTGCCAGGCTCTTCGGCAATCGCAGTCGCATCAACCCTGCCTTTCCGCTTGTCTCGTCATCGTTGATTGTTTTTTCTCTTTGTCGCTTTATCATCGGCGAAAAACGCTGGATGCCTTTCAGTCAGAACTTGTTGCGTATGCCGGAGCTGGGTGCTCATACAATCCTTGGTATCAACCAAATGCCTCTTTCCAATAAGTTGAGAGAGGCTCTAACCTGGACAAGTGGTGTTGCCGGGTTCATGCTTGGCACCGTGCTTCTTGATACCTTTGCTCAAACCGCAGTAAATGGATGGCGCTGTTTCCGCTCCGGCGTTCCGGGGAGCTCAAGACGTTTCGGTAATTTGCTAACAGCTGTTGCGGCTATCAGCATTTTTGCTTTTCAGTTTGCCTTTACCTGTTTGCAATCTACCTTTTCGGACATAGATCGCTATTACCTTTTTCCGTTATTAGGATGCTGCCTTTGTCTTGCTTTAGCCTGGCG
>JAIEPM010000234.1 GCA_019748395.1 Candidatus Obscuribacterales bacterium | reverse complement strand
GCGGGCTTGTAGTTCTCGTTGCCGGTGGCCTGATACAGAGCTTCCAGCTTCTGCAAGAGGACCCGTGCGCCAAGCGAGTCGGCGTAGCCGAGCGGACCGCCGCGGAACGGCGCCCAGCCCGAGCCCAGCACCATCGCCAGGTTGATGTCGAAGGCATCTTCGGCGACACCTTCTTCCATGCAGAGAGCCGCTTCGTTGACCATGGCCAGAACCATGCGATCGGCAATCTCTTCCGGCTTTTTCTTCGCGGGCGCCTTCTTCACCTGAGCCGCGAGCTCGGGATTCAGCCCCTTGGACTTCTTGTTCTCGTCATAGACGTAGAAGCCCTTGCCGGACTTCTTGCCCAGGAGCTTGTTGGTCTTGATGTAAGACAGCAACTCGGTGGCACGCACGCGTGCACCAAGAGCGCCGTTCATGACATTGACCACGTTGCCGCAGATGTCGAGCCCGACTTCGTCCATGAGAGCCAGCGGACCCATCGGCATGCCGAACTTGGTCATCGCTTTCTCGATTTCCTCAGCCGGCACACCTTCTTCGAAGAGCCGCACGGCTTCGTACATGTACGGAGCCAGGATGCGGTTGACTGCAAAGCCTGCCGAGTCCTTGAAAGCGCGAGTAGTCTTACCGAGCTTCGCCGAGAAAACATGCAGCACAGCCACGGTCTCGTCCGAGGTCTGCTCGCCGCGAATCACTTCCACGAAGCGCATCGCGTGCACGGGGTTGAAGAAGTGCAGCCCGGCAAAGCGAGTCTGGTCCTGCAAGCAGGAGCCGAGCTTGCTCACCGAGAGCGAGGAAGTGTTGGTGGCGATAATCGCTTTCTTGCCGGCAGCGGCAAGCACCTTTTCGACTTCCAGGTAAGTGCGATGCTTGGACGGAACGTCCTCGATCACCGCTTCGATGATCAGGTCGCAGTCAACCAGCGGAGCCAGGTCGTCTTTGACGAAAGTGATGCGGGCGAAGTGCGCATCGGCCTCTTCCTGAGTCAAGCTCTTGCGCTCGACCAGCTTATCGAAGAGACCTTTGACAGTCGCCTTCGAACGCTCGATCGCACCCTCGTAAGGGTCGCGCGCTACGACGTTGAAACCCGAGAAAGCAGCAAGCTGAACGATGCCCGAACCCATGGTGCCGCAGCCCAGCACGCCGATCGTCTTGGGCAAGGCAGCCTGAGCCTTGTTGCCGCTGGAAGTCGGGCTGAAGAGCTTGACCAGATTTTGCGAGATCTGACCGGTAGCAAGCCGCGCAAAAGCGTTGGATTCCATCTCGAAGGCACGAGCGGTCGGTCCTTCGATAGCCGCCATAGCCACCTTCACTGCTTCCAGCGGCGCCGGGTAGTTACCCTTGGTCTCTTTATAAACGGCAGCCGTGGCGCCCTTGCGCAGCATCGACCGACCGGGAACGGTGAAGTTCGCGTAGGCAGCACCGAGCGTGGCCAGAATACCGGAGAACCAGCAAGCAGCCGAACCGGCAGCAGCAGTCCAGCTGCTGAAGATGGCACCGTAGATGCCGCCGAGCAGAGCGCCCAGCAAACCGCCAGCCAGCGCCGCGACCACAGTGAGAGTCAGCACATTGAAGGGCTTGCTCTCCATGGCTTGGCGCATGACGCGAGCTTTCAAGCCCTTTTTGAAAGTCCGGGGCTTGGCTCCAAGAGCCACAGCGACGGCGCGCTCGAAGAGCTTCTCGGAAGGCACCACTTCCGATACCATCCCGTTGCGCCAGGCTTTGTCGGCGTCCCAGGTCTTGAGCGGCTGCAGGATCAAATCCAGAGCAGCCTGCGCCCCGACCAGCTTGGGTAGACGTACGCTGCCACCCCAGCCGGGAATGAAGCCGAGCAGGACTTCCGGGAAGCCGAATTTGGTCTTGCGGCTGTTACCCGCAAGGCGATACTTGCAGGCGAGGATCAGTTCGCTACCGCCGCCGAGGCAGGCACCATCCACAGCCGCCACCGTCGGGTAGGGCAAAGCCGCGATTTTGGCGAAAACCGCCTTACCGTGTTCGGCAGCTTCGAAAGCCACAGTCGGCGACATCTTCTGGATTTGCGCCACCTCGTCGAGGTCGGCGCCGGCAATGAAGATGTCCTTCTTGCCGGAACAGATGACCAGCCCGCGCACGCCCGAAAGACCCGCCAGGGTATCGAGAGCAGCATCGAACTCAGCCATCACGGGAGACGAAAGCTTGTTGACCTTGCTGTCTTCGAGGTCGAACTTGATGACAGCAACGCCATTGTTGAGAACGCTCAGTTCCACGGCTTTCCCGCGGCTCAGAGCTTTGAAAGTATTCTCTTTCATGGTTTTGTACCTGTGTCTTTCCAGCAGCAGCAAAGCCTTAACGTCAGGCAGGCTGCCACCAGTGTGAGATTTGAGGAAGTAAGAAACCGGGCGCAAGCACGAACGCTTGCGCCCGGCCGCAGAAACTAGAGCGATTCGACCAAAGTCGCAACACCCATGCCGCCGCCGACGCAGAGCGTGGCGATGCCGCGCTTCAGGCCGCGAACCTTGAGCTCGTGAGCAAGCGTCAGGATGACGCGGGCGCCGGACATGGCAATCGGGTGACCGAGAGCCACCGCGCCGCCGTTGACATTGACCTTGGCGCGGTCAAGACCGAGCAGCTTCTCGCAAGCGAGATACTGCGCCGCGAAGGCTTCGTTCAGTTCGAAGAGGTCGATATCGGCAAGGCTGAGCCCGTTGCGCTCGAGCAGCTTGCGAATCGCATAGACAGGACCCAGACCCATTTGTTCAGGGTCGAGCGCCACGGTGACGTGGTCGGCGAGCACAGCCAGGGGCTGCACACCGAGTTCGGCGACCTTGGCTTCGGATGCAACCGCGAGCAAGCAGGCCGCATCATTGATGCCGGAAGCATTGCCGGGGGTGATGTCGCGGGTGCCGAGCGACGGCTTGAGCTTGGCCAGCGCTTCGGCCGAAGTCTGACGCGGATGTTCGTCCTGCGCGAAGATGCCTTTCTTGGTCAAGACCGGCGTGATTTCGCGCTCGAAACGCCCTGACTTGATAGCGGCTGCAGCACGCTCTTGCGAAAGCAGCGAGAAAGCGTCCATCTCAGCACGGCTGACACCATACTGGTCGGCCAGGCGCTGCGCTGTGTGCGCCATCGCCACAGTGCGCGTATCTTTGATCAGCGCAAGCGGTGCCAGCCCGTCATCAACGATGCCGACTTGCAAACGCGGGCCGATCTTGGGCAGCCAGCGCGAGAGCATCTTGTTCAGACGGCTCTTGCTGCGCAGCGATGCCGGCGCGATGTAAGGAATCGTGGACATGCTCTCGGCGCCGCCGGCGATGTAGAGCGAGCCGTGGCCAAGCGCGATCGAATCCATGACGTTGTTCACGGCTTTCATGCCGGAACCGCACTGAATCTGAATCGTATAGCCGTAAGTGGAAGCAGGCAGCCCGGCGTTGAGCCAGGTGAAGCGTGCCGTATTCGGGGTGAGACCGCTCTGGAAGGCATGTCCGAGGACAAAACCGTCGACCGCAGACGGGTCGAGATTGGAGCGATTGAAAAGCTGCAGCAGCGTGTGCTCGGCGAGTTTGTCGACCGTCACATCCGCAAGACTGCGGCCGTAGGAGGCGATTGGCGTGCGAAGACCACCAATCAGAAGAGCCTTGTTGCTCGTCATAACTGTAACTCCGTTGTTGCTGACAGCGCCGCTTAAGTGACGCTGTCAAAGTGGTGAAAGGGAATGAGCTGAGACCAGCTGTTCCGGCAACTCAGAGCCGGTACGCGTTTTCCAGAATGGAATTGATCTCGTTTTTAACTTCAGCTGAAAAACTGGAAGCAGCGATTGCGGTTTTGTTCACCGCCAGAAACTCTGCTTCGCCCCAGCCGAATTGCCGGTTTAGTAACGCATATTCATTGCTCAAGTCCGAACAAGTGAAAAGCGTGCCGTCAGTGTTGACGGTTACTTTTCTGCCTTGCCGCAAGAGCCGATCTATCGGGTGCTCTGAAAGAGACTTGACCTGCCCGGTGACGATATTGGAACTGGGACAGACTTCAAGAATACGCTCAGCCTGCCGGTCACCGCGCATGCCGTGACCTAGCCGCCGGATCTCATATTCTTGAAGTCGGCGCAAGTCCTCATCTGTGGGCTCGTCGGTTTCCCAGAGGTGTATGTCGAGCTCTATGCCGTGTTCTCTAACCCGGAGGGCTTCTTGAGCCCACCAGCGCAGAACACCGGGGTTGGCTTTCTCATCGCCCGCCAGGTCGAAAACACCGACATGCTGCCTATAGGCAATAGCAAGGTCAGCCAGGCGTTGTGCCATGGCTGCATCCTCGTGCCTGAGAACACAAACTGTCAGTCGCACATGTAGCTTGCTGCCGGAGCAGCCTGCGATCACGGCATCCATGACCTCTTCTAAAGATAGTCCGTCTCGTGTGTGCAACTGAGGAGCAAAGCGCAACTCAAGCGCTTTCACTCCATCGGCAGCAGCATCTTCAAGGCGCTCTCTTGTAATCCTCGTCAAGCGCTCGCTCGACTGCATGAGGGGCAACACATGATGAACTATCGCCATCACATAGTTGGCAAGAGACAGTGACGCATCTTTCGCCAGGAATGCCTGATAATCCTCTGCCGCTCCGGACACTTCACCGCTAGCGAATCTATGACGAAGCGCTGTCGGAAAGTTCTGAGGTACGCGCCAGGCATTCTCCGCCCAGAGTTCAAGCATGGTCAAAGGTCTGAGTGAACAATCCAAGTGCTCGTGCAATAGAACTTTGGGCAGAGCTTGTAAGCTCGAACGATCTGGACTGGCAAGCATGAATTGAAACACCCGAGTTCTTTACAAGCCACACCTGAGCTTGACGTGCACGACATGATAAGACAGTCCGGATAGATTGTCACCAGCCGCCTGATGACGGTACTGGAGACTTTCTGTGGTGATTCAGGCGCGGGTGGTTGCGGGAAAGAACTCGTATAGATCAAAAAAAATTTGCGTCAGAAGTCTATTAATCTAGATGATCTGATTACAAGAGCCCCGAGCGTCTCAGAGCAAAGCTGAATATTTTTTCTCCAGAAACAATCATGACAAGATCTGTGATAGGCAACCCAATTCAGGCAAAGCAATTAGCGCGGCTTTGAAAGCGTACTAAGTGGTAAAAAGAAAGTCCTTTCTTGGGTTAGCCCTGTGGTGTCAATTCTCTAAAGGCGATAAGATGGGATTTAGTAATCTGACAGGACGTTGACAAGAAGAAGATTTGAAGCGCAACTCCAAGATTTGCGCAGCTAGTAAGAAGGAGGAACTCAGTCATGGCAATGGGCGGTAGAACCGGTGAAACATTCACCGATATCAACGTAACACCGCTAACGGACGTGTTCCTTGTGCTCCTGGTCATCATGATTCTGGTAGCACCGCTTGTCAACCAGACAGTTCTAAAAGTTGACCCACCGCAGGCACCAAGCAATCAACCTCAGCAAAAGCCACCGGAAGACAAGCGACCGAAAATACGTATAGATGTATCGGCTCAAGGCGTAGTCACAGTCAACGGCAGTCCGGTACAGCCAGCCGATTCCTTCACCATTCAACAACGAATTGCCAGCGAGCAGGCTAAAGCAGCCTCTCCCGACATTCTGCTAGAATTGCAATCCGACGCCGATGCTCAACAAAGATACGTAGTCGCCGTGATGGACGCCGCAGCCGGAGCCGGAATCAAGAGCATGCGCGTGCTGCCGCTCAAGGCATCCAAATAATCGCGCCACCACGGACGATACCGCGACCAAACTTTCGCAAAACCCGAAAAGCTAAGCAATGCCACCACGGATGCCACCACAGCGCAGCCTGCTACTTATATTAGGAAGGTCCGGCTTGAAGATCTGAGTTTGCTCTCAGACGATGATTCTAAATAGATCGTGAACAAGCAGCTGGCAGCGGCTTACAGCTCTCTTAGAAAGTCTTTAGTGGACTGCTCCATCGTTTGAAAGTCTGGAGCATTGACAGCCATTGGCGTGTGCCATATCGTTAAGCGCCAATGCGACATGTATATATACGGAATGTAGATAGAGCATGTCGCCTGACACCGTGAATTCGGACATCCAACGGGAGATTCGGAAATGCTCGATCTATTCAAAGACCTGGACAGCTACGGACACGAACAGCTGGTATTTTTCCAGGACAAACCCTCGGGACTGAGAGCCATTGTGGGCATCCACAGTACAGCACTCGGACCGGCTCTCGGCGGCTGCCGGATGTGGAACTATAAAGACGAATCCGAAGCTTTTCGTGACGTGCTCAGATTGTCCCGCGGAATGTCTTATAAGGCAGCAATCGCCGGTTTGAATCTGGGCGGCGGCAAGGCCGTGATTCTGGGTGATTCCAGAACTCAAAAATCGGAAGCTCTGCTCAAAGCTTTCGGACGTTATGTCGAAGCACTCGCCGGCCGTTATATCACCGCCGAAGATGTGGGCATGAAAGTTCAGGACATTGATGTAATCCGCACCCAGACTCGTTTTGCCGTTGGCGGCAGCAACGAAGGCGGCAGCGGCGACCCGAGCGGCATGACCGCTCTTGGAACCTTTCAGGGCATGAAAGCTGCGATAAAAGCCGCCGGACTTGGTGAAGATCTGAGTGGATTAACTGTAGCAATTCAAGGCGTGGGCAACGTCGGCTATCACTTGAGCAGCTATCTGTCGGCTGCTGGAGCCAAACTCGTAGTCAGCGACATCTATCAGGCTCAGGCCGAAAGAGTCAAAGAAGAATTCGGCGCCGCAATTGTTGCAGCCGACGAAATCTACTCGGTAGATTGCGACGTATTCGCCCCTTGCGCACTCGGTGCAATTCTCAACCAGAGAACAATTCCTTTGCTCAAATGCAAAGTCGTTGCCGGAGCTGCCAACAATCAGCTTGAAACAGAAAATGACGGTTTTGCGCTCATGAAAAAAGGCATCACTTACGCTCCCGATTATGCAATTAACGGCGGCGGCTTGATCAATGTCGCCGCAGAACTGGACGGCTACAACAAAGAAGTTGTGCTCGGCAAAGTCAGCAATATCTACAACACAATCACCAACATTCTCAGCCTGGCTGCCAGCGACGGCATCCCACCTCATGTGGCGGCAGACCAGATTGCAGAACAAAGGCTCAACGAAAAAAAGGGCAATGGCTCTCGCCAGGCAGCTAAAGTCTAGTCGAGAGCAATAAGCAAGAAACTGCAAAAGAGGGTTCGCAAAAACGAACCCTCTTTTTTCAGGCATAAACATTGCCTGCCGTTACGAAACTGCTTTCCAAGGGCCCCTGCCGGATTAATTCGGCGACAATATAGAACTGTAGACAAGTTCAAAGCAAAATGTCAGAAATAACCGGCTCCAACCACCTTTTGAACGATTTCAAGTGCCCTCACTGCGGCACGCCAGTGAGCTGCGGAATCGGGTTTAGAGCAGGCACTGTCAAAAACTTGAATTATAAAGTCGGAGACAAAATAAGCTGGTCAGGCAAAAGTCAGTGGCCGGAGCAACGTCCGTTTGGCGGCAACTTCAAAACAATTGGATATTTTGAGTGCGAAAACCTGCGCTGCGAAACCTGGAACGATTGTTTTCCACAGGTACAGGAAGTGCTGATTACAATTCTGGATGACGTTATTAGAGATGCTAAACCGGTTTTCTATCAGCCGGACAAAATTGAGTTTGCAGTATTTGACCCCGAACAGGAAATTTGAGAATGGATGCAAAAGAGTTTTTAATGATTCCCGGTCCAACACCGGTTCCGGACGCAGTATTAGCTGAGCTGGCCAAGCACCCGCTCGGTCATCGCAGCAAAGAATTCTCCAAAATTTTCACATCGGTGACTGCTTCAATTAAGAAACTGGCAGCTGCAGACGAGGATGACGCTTACATTCTCACCTCATCCGGCACAGGCGCGATGGAAGCAGCGATTTCAAACACTTTGAGCCCGGGAGATTCAGTTCTTTGCCTTATTTGCGGTGTATTTGGCGAGCGCTGGGCCAAAATCTGCGAAGCATTCGGTCTGAAAGTCGAAAGAATGAAAGTGGAAGCCGGTCAGGCTCTTTCTCTTGAAGAAGTGCGCAAGCGTTTGCAAGATGATAAGGTCCGAAATTTCAAGGCTGTGACAGTCACTCATAACGAAACATCCACAGGTGTTATTAACGAGCTGCAGCAGCTTGTTCTGGCTGTCAGAGAACACGGCGCGCTTTGCATTGTCGATGCAGTCACGAGTTTTGGAGCGGTTCCCATCCAGTTCAGTGCCTGGGGTGTCGACGTGCTCGTAGCCGGAAGTCAGAAAGCCTTGATGTTGCCGCCCGGTCTGGCTGTTGTTTTCATGAGCAAAAGAGCCTGGAAAGCCTATGAAAGCTCAAGCATGCCGCGCTTCTACTTTGATCTCGGCAAATGCCGCAAATCTCTGGAGGCTGACACAACGCCGTTTACGCCAAATGTTTCCTTGATTTCGGCATTAAAAACTTCACTCGATATGCTTCTCAAAGAAGGAATGCCGGCCATAGCAGCCAGACACGAACGCATGAAACGGGCTTTGAGAGCCGGAGTTATTGGCATGGGCTTAAAGCCTTTTGTAAGCGATGCTTATGCCAGCCCCACGATCACGGCCGTTCTGCCGCCGGCTGCCATTTCAGTCGAGCAGATTCGCCGACTCATGAACGAGCGCTATCAAATTAAACTGGCCGATGGTCAGGAAGAACTAAAAAACAAGATTTTCCGCATCGGACACATGGGATATGTTTTCGAACGCGACATACTTATGACACTGGCAACTCTGGAAGTTTGTCTTGTAACTCTCGGCCATCGCTGCCCGTCTGGAATCGGTGTGGGCTCA
>JAIEPM010000572.1 GCA_019748395.1 Candidatus Obscuribacterales bacterium | reverse complement strand
AGAGAGTAAAGTTAGCGGAATCGAGACTCTAAAAACTGCAGCCTTTGAAAACAGACACAAGCTGGCAGCGGCGGCAGATCTGGTCATTGTTTCTACCAGCGCCGAGGAATATGTTCTTAAGGAGCAAGATTTTGCAGGACTTGAAAGGAAGAAAGAAACGGTAATTATCGACCTCTCTCTGCCACGCAACGTCGACCCGGCTCTCGGCAAGATGCCCGGTCTTAAAGTATTTGATCTGGATCATTTAGGCCGCATAGTCAGCAAGAATCTTGCAGAAAGAGAGTCTCTTGTTTGCGACGCGGAGAGAATTGTTTTTGAAATGCTGGAATGCTTTAAGAGCTGGCAGCAGGAGCAGCTAAGTACCGCGACAATTGTTGAATTGAGAAATAAATTTGAAACTATTCGCGCTGAGCACTGTCGCAAATCGCGCCATTCAAGTTCAGCCGAGCAGCTGAGCAAAGGTCTTGAACTATTCAGCTCCAGATTGCTGAAACAGATTCTGCACGAACCGACAGTGCAACTAAAAAACACGAGAGACAGGGAAGCAATTGAGCATCAATCCCGGATTTTACGCCGCTTGTTTAAATTGGACTGATCAGCAAGCCGGTCTGAATTCAAATTCGTTAAACAAATCTGCTATAGCCTTAAAATCCCAGTCTTGAATGGACCGAAACGATTGCTGCAGAGACTTATCAGAACAGCCCCGGCTGCGAAATTCCTGAAGAGCAAAGCGGTCGACCTTGAGTCCGGCTAAAAATTTCGCCAACTCCAGCAATTGCTCATATGAGATAAGTTCGGGATGAACAGTAGTTCTCAGCTCAAAATCAATCCCGGCATCAAGCAATAAAAACAAAGATGCCAGCGCATCATCCCGACTCTTTAGGTCACCCGTCAGTTCGGCATAACCCGACGGCAAAGTTTTGAAATCGAAAGCGACCCAATCTAACAGAGGCAATGAGGCGGAAAAAATGGCAGGATTTTTACCGGCGCTGTGTAAAGCGACTTTAAAACCAAGTGATTTCACTTCAGCAAGAGCTTCAGGAAGAGCCGCTTGCAAGGTCGCCTCTCCACCGCTGAATACAACGGAATCAAGCAAACCCCTGCGACTTTCCAGAAACCGGAGAATGGACTGCCACTCGAGATCGCCGGACCTGAAAGCCTGCAAATGAGGGTTATGACAGTATTTGCAGCGCCAGCTGCAACCCTGACAGAAAAGCACCGCCGAAAGACAGCCCGGGTGGTCCACAGTGCTGAATGGAACAAATCCTCCAATCGCTAGTTGGCGTCTACTGAGCAATTTAAGGTCCCCCCGCTCTGTTCTTCGGTAAAATGCTTGCGTTCTTTATGTTCGCTTTTTTTTCCAAGATTGAATGAAGAAACCGGTCTGTGATAGCCCATGACTCGGGTCCAGACTTCACAGCGCTGACGCTCTTCCTCTTTTAGATTGCAGTTCATTATGCTTCTCCTTTCTGATGCTTTTCATGCAGTATCTCCTGATCGCAGAGCGGACAGAACTCATGCTCGCCTGCCAGGTAGCCATGTTTGGGGCAAATAGAAAATGTCGGGGTGATGGTTATATAAGGCAATCGAAAATTTTCAAGAGCTCTTCGCACGAGTTGCTTACAGGCAGCCGAACTGGAAACTCGTTCTTGCATGTATAGATGTAGAACCGTGCCGCCGGTGTATTTGCATTGCAAAGAATCCTGCTGGATGAGCGCCTCGAAAGCGTCAGCCGTGAAACCGACCGGCAGCTGAGAAGAATTGGTGTAATAAGGAGCATCCTCTCTACCGGCCTGCAGAATATCCGGAAAACGCTTCTTATCTTCCCTTGCAAATCTGTAGGTCGCCCCTTCTGCCGGTGTGGCTTCCAGGTTGTACATATGCCCACTGCTTTCTTGAAACTCAATCATGCGCGCTCTCAAATGATCAAGTAATTCAAGAGCAAAACTCTTCCCCCATTTGCTTGTAACGTCTTCCGTGTCGCCACTAAAATTGCGAATCATTTCATTGATACCATTAACACCAATGGTCGAAAAATGATTTCGCAAAGTCCCAAGATATCTTTTGCTGTATGGGAAAAGTCCGTCGTCCATGCAACGCTGAATGACTTTGCGTTTTATTTCAAGACTGTTCCCGGCCATATCCAGCAGCTGGTCCAAACGCTTATAAAGCCCATCGGCATCAGCACGGAAGAGATAGCCGAGCCGAGCGCAATTTATTGTAACTACACCAAGTGAACCGGTTTGTTCCGCCGAACCAAAAAGACCATTGCCGCGTTTCAGTAACTCGCTCAAGTCAAGTTGCAGGCGGCAACACATCGAACGGATCATATTAGGCTTCAAATCGGAATTCACAAAATTCTGAAAATAAGGCAGACCATATTTTGCGGTCATAGCAAAAAGCAAATCGGCATTTTCACTGTCCCAGGGGAAATCGCTTGTGATGTTATAGGTTGGGATTGGAAATGTGAAAACCCTGCCAAGCGCATCCCCTTCAAGCATGACTTCTATGTATGCTCTGTTTATCATCGCCATTTCTTCTTGCAGTTCACCATAACAAAACGGCATTTCCTGACCACCGATCACCGGCACCTGTTCTTTGAGATCTTCCGGACACTGCCAGTCGAATGTCAAATTGGTGAATGGAGTTTGTGTCCCCCAGCGGGAAGGTACATTCAGGTTGTAAATCAACTCCTGCATGTGTTGCTTAACTTCGGCGTAATTCATTCGATCCTTGCGGACATAGGCAGCCATATAAGTATCGAAAGAACTGAAAGCTTGAGCACCGGCCCACTCATTCTGCAGGGTGCCTAAGAAATTGACGATTTGTCCAATCGCGCTGGACATATGCAGAGGCGGAGCCGCATCTACGCGCCCGGGAACGCCATTGAAGCCCTCGCGCAAAAGTGTTCGCAACGACCAACCTGCACAATAGCCGGACAGCATATCAAGATCATGAATATGAATATCGCCCTCTTTATGAGCCTGACCAAGTTCGGGAGGGTAAATATGATTCAACCAGTAGTTGGCGGTGACTTTACCGCTGACGTTGAGAATAAGCCCGCCCAGAGAATAGCCCTGATTGGCATTGGCATTTACACGCCAGTCCTGCCGACTGAGATATTCATTGATGGACGATTCAACATCAACTACAGTCCTCATATCCTGCCGCAAAACGCGGTGCTTCTCTCTAAAGATAATGTAAGCACGCGCGGTACGGATATAGCCGTAGCGGATTAAAGTCTCCTCCACAAGATCTTGAATTTTCTCGATACCGGGAAGATCTGCAAGTTTCGCTAGTTCGAGCAGCACCGCATTGCCCAGTTTCAAGGATTCTTCCTTGCCAAACTCATTTGTCGCCTGACCTGCTCGCAAAATAGATGAGTGAATTTTACCCGGATCAAACTGAAGCACCCGTCCATCGCGCTTGCGCACTTGCGATGGATAAGACTCATACACGAACTGATTTTGGGCTGCGTCTGTCTGAAGCATGCTCATACCTACCACTATATTTGGTGTCATAACAAATTCGCTTTCTGAAAAAAAACAATACAAGCAAGTCGTCTAAGTTGCAAGGCCGATTTTCATTTTCATCCTGCAGAAGAGGGGATTTCGCAAAAGCCGCGTCCACTCGAGCTTCAGCTTAAGAGCCCGGCGAAACCTCCAAAAACCGAATACACAAAACGATAGAGACACTATATGTGGTGCTACCCCAAAGAATCACCATTCATTAGAGAAAATAGCGGTGTCAGAAAAGAAACCACAAATCGACTGATCTTCAGACCTCAAGCAAACACTAAGATGCTCAGGCAAGAAAACCCAGATCAATGCTAATCACTTAATGGGAGAGCCTGAGGATTTCCAAGAGAGGGCGCCATTGCCCTAATAATTCACCCACAGACCTCAATGAGGAACTATAGATGTCAGTTTTACTGTCCGCCTTTTACTATTGCTATTTTTTCGTGACCGCGGCTCTCTTATTTATAGCCCAAGCGCTTATCTCGCCTCTTGTGTTGTTGTTCGACCGCAAGAAAAAGCTCTTTCATTTCCTAACCAGCCTCTGGGGTTATCACCTGGTTAAGCTGAATCCATTCTGGAACTGCAGCATCGAAGGTGCACAGTTTATTGAAGAGGGAAAAAGCTACGTAATCGTAGCCAATCATCAATCACTAGCCGATGTTTTTGTACTTTCCGGAATTAGACATAACTTTAAATGGGTATCAAAGGAATCTCTATTACGCATACCTTTTTTCGGCTGGAACATGCGCCTGAATGATTACATAGCACTCAAACGCGGAGACTCAAGAAGTATCAAGAGCATGATGGCAAACTGCAAACAATGGTTGAGCAAAGGTGTTTCGATTATGATGTTTCCGGAAGGTACTCGCTCTGAAACAGGTGAACTAGGAAACTTCAGAGATGGTTCCTTCCGCCTGGCTCTAGCTTGTAATGTACCAATCGTGCCGATTGTAATAAGCGGCACAAATGATGTCATCTCAAAACGCTCCTTAAAATTCAATTTCTCAGGAAGAATGAAAATAAAGGTATTAGCGCCGGTACTGCCGGAGACTTTCAAAGGCAGCACAAGCAAAATGCGCGACTACGTGCACGATTTGATGGAAAACAATCTAGGTCTGTTGAAGCAAGAGCAGTAAAAGGATAAGACTCCCCAAAAGCCCTCTAAAATTAGACAAACGGCTCCATTTCTCATTCATCCATGAGACCGATATGCGGCAAGCCTGATTTGAATAAAATAGAACAGGCAGCTCAGGAGTCCCCAAATGTTTTCACAAACGGCTGAATATGCTCTTCGCGCCATGGTATTCATGTCCATGAACTACGAGCAGGCCTTTACGACTCATCAGATCTCTGAAGCGACAAAAGTCCCTGCACCCTATCTTTCAAAGGTTTTACAGGCACTTGCCAAAGCAGAACTTGTGCATTCGCAGCGCGGTATTGGAGGAGGATTTGCTCTTTCCAGAGGTCCGGAAGAGATAAGTATCCTACAGGTAATTAATGCGGTAGATCCAATTTGCAGAATCACGAGTTGCCCGCTGAAACTTGAAGCACATGGCAAGCACCTCTGCGCTTTACATAAAAAAATCGACGATGCTACTGCAAATATAGAGAAGACCTTTGCCAAAACATCAATGAGCGACCTGCTCGTTTCAGTACCGCTTTGTGATGTCTCCGGGCTCAGTCATTCGCTGCTCAAAACAATCTGAACAGGCAGGCTTAGCCGGTCTAGAGATTTACTCTTGTCAATTAGGCGCGGCTAAGTTCGACTTCTCTTTGACTGCGGCTTTGTGTGCGGAGAGTAGCGGCGCAGATCTGAGTTGTGCATCGTCTTGCTTGTGAATTCGGCAAGAACGGGTATTGCTGCCATTAAGGCGATACTCTTTTCTAATTGTCGGCGGCTGATACATGAAAGTCTTGTTTTTCAATTTCAAACGCTCAAAGTAGGCAAATATAGAAAGCACGCAGGCTCCAAGCCTAACGGCTAATGAAGGAGCACCGAATTCTTTTCGATACTCAAGCTCCAGAAAATCCAAAAGTTCTCTGGTTTTGTCGTTTTCAGCGCTCTGGCGGCAGGCTGGGAAAACCGGATAAAAATCAAGGCAGCGTTTTCTCAAGCGCTCAGTCAAACCTCTAATCCGTGAATCAGAGTGTGAACGCACAGTTCTATAGCCACGCAAAGAAGTGTCGGCTAGCCTCAGTAAGGATGGTCCTTGTTTCTGGTAATCCATTTGAAATGCCAGTTTTGTATATTCGGCAGTTTCATCTCTTGTAAAATGTTCATGCTTGAACCAGATTTTGTCCTGCCCGTGCCAGTCTTCAAAAGGTACATCAAGCCGCAGCTTGTCGGCAGCGGCATAGTCTTCATATAGAGCAGTTCCCGGCAACGGACCTAATTCCATAAACTGGACAAAATCAGTTTCAAGGCCAATCAGGTATTCGATATCTTCAAATATAGTCTGCCGATCATGATGTTCCAGGAAAAGAATACCTGAGCCGAGAACCTGAATCCCGAAATTGCGCAGAGATTTTATCGTAGCTTTTAGATCAACGCCGCGAGTCTTTGTGTAAATTTCACGTTTGGATTCCACGCCAATCCAGACAAAGTCGATGCCAAGGCGAACCAGAAACTCAACCCCCACGGCGTTGATGGTTTCAGCCGACGAGAAAACGCCGAGATGAAAGTATTTATTATGCTTTTCCATTTCTTCGATGAGTTCTTCGGCTCTAATTCTGTTTTTGAGAAAGTTCTCGTCCATCACAAAAAACTCATTGACTGAGAGTTTGCTCTCTATTTCACTCATCGTTTGAAAAAGCGCCGGTCCCGAATTAAGGAAACCCAGATAGCTCTTTTGAAAGTGATGGGAGGTTGCGCAAAAGCGGCAGGCATTGACGCAACCCAAACCGGGGATCAAAACTGCAGCATTCGCCGCAATCGGAAAACCCATAATGCGTCGATTTAACGCAGACTTCATGCTTGGATGCTTTAATTCTCGATTCTCTTCGCCAAGTAATTCTCGAAAGAATTTAATTCCCTCACCACGGCAAACATAATCACAGGGGATTTTTTCCTCAATGCCGGGAAGCCCGGTGCCATGCCCTCCCAGAATTATTTTGCAGGCAGGAAAGCGTTCACGAATATACTCAGCCATGACTTTCGCTTTTATAAAGTTGGAAGTGATAAAAGAAATCCCGACATAGTCATATCCATTCTCTAGCTCTTTCTTAAACTTATCGAAAGATGGAAAATCCAGCACCACTGTCGGTGCCTCAAGATTCTCGGCAATTAAATACAAGCCGAAACTTGGATGGTTCATTCTAAGTGAAAAAACCCCCTGTTCCCTTGTAACCTGGTTGTGAAAGAGCTCCATCACATTCAAGCGTCTTCCATATTCATCGTCTACACCATAAGGACCGAATACCGAACAAAGCAATATTTTCATAGTAAAAGCCGTTAGCCAAAAGAATAGAAAGGAGACAATTGCCGCAGTCTAACAGTGCGACTTGACACTGTCATCTAGTGACAGAACTGCGGCCTGTATCTTCACTTAAATCTCTCCGCTATCAGGCAGAAAAAGCTTTCTCGGCTGAAAACAGACGATATCGGATCTGGTCCGGTTTGCATCAATTCATAAGCAGAAGAAAGTCCGGACAAACAGGCTCCGATAACAATAACGGTCTTTAAAGGCTGATTTTTGCAAAAGTCATTCATCTCGATGAATTCCAAATTCAACTTTGAGGTAAGTCTAGGATCAGCAGTTCCTGTTCCGCCTGAAACGCAGCTGTCCCAGGGTTAACAACTCAGATTGCAAGTATCTCCAGGCGCTCAACTCGTTCCCTCATCCGTTAGATTGATCAGGTTGAAAGCGCACCCCCATCTACCTTATCCGTTTACTACTTTTGGAGGATACCGGCAGTTCTCCATGCTGCCATAATTGCGCAATACAAATGGATATAGAAATCCACTTTTGCTCAGGACTGAACAGGAAAATTCAAATGGACAGAATTCCAGCAGCTAAAGCACGTTTCCGGAACGGAGCGCTGCTCTTAATAAGCTGCCTGCTCGCCTCTTTCAGCCAGGCAAGTCTTGCAGATGGAGCTTCAGTATTCCAGTCGAAGTGTTCCGGTTGCCATACAATCGGCAATGGAAAACTTGTCGGGCCGGATCTAGCTGCCACCAAAACCTGGACGGATGCAGATTTAGAAAAAGCAATCCATCGCATGGAAGCTAGCGTCGGTCCACTCAGTTCTGATGAAGTTTCCGGGCTCCTCTCCTATTTAAAGAATCCGGCAGCCGGAGCAGAAAGCAAAGCCGAATCCTCAGCCAAAACTGAAGCGACGCTTACTAAAATAGAAAGCAAAGCCGAGGAAAGCGAAAAGGTCGGCAGCGGCTCGCCTTTTGAAGGCTCTCAATTGTTTGATGGACGTCGCGCCTTCATTAATGGCGGCATGGCTTGCAACGCCTGCCACAGCGTTAACGGAGCAGGCTCCGGACTCGGTCCTGATCTCGGCAAAATTTCAGAAAAATATAGCGACAGCGCCTTGCTGGCATCATGCCAACAAACACCTTTCAAAGTAATGAAAGCAGCTTATGCAAAGCACCCGATTACAAAGCAGGAAGCGCTAAATTTAGTGAGTTATTTCAACTCCTTAAAAACACAAAGTCCTGCAGTCGATAAAGTGCCGGTGACGCTCTGCGGCGCAGGCGGAGCAGTTCTAATTCTTTTAGCGATTACTTTTGCTTATCGAAATCGAAACAGCGAAGTCCGAAAGAAGCTTCAGAGGAGATAAATGTAATGAGCTGGATTAAGGATATGTTCGCTCCCAAGCAACGGCAGTGGGAAGACATGTATCGAAACCGATGGCAGTATGACAAGATTGTGCGCAGCACACATGGTGTCAATTGCACCGGCTCATGCAGCTGGAACGTTTATGTAAAAAACGGTATTGTCACCTGGGAACTTCAAGCTACGGACTATCCAATCTTTAATAAGGAAATTCCGCCTCACGAACCGAGAGGTTGTCAGCGCGGTATTTCATGCTCATGGTATTTATACAGTCCTTTGCGCGTTAAGTATCCTTATATGCGAGGCGCTCTTATCGATCTCTGGCGCAAAGCAAAAGCCGAGTTCAACGGAGATCCTGTTGCTGCCTGGAAATCCATTGTTGAAAACGAAGCCTCACGCAAGCGCTATCAGCAAGCAAGAGGAAAAGGCGGTTTCAGACGCGTTTCCTGGGATGAAGTTCTGGATTTGATTGCA
>JAIEPM010000448.1 GCA_019748395.1 Candidatus Obscuribacterales bacterium | reverse complement strand
TTATACCAAGCAAACGATCTCGGACCACTTTCTCCACAAATTCAAGACTCGCAGACATATTGCCTCGATGGTAATCAGAGTCTTGCAGTTCAAGCCAGAATCTATTTAAAGGGTAATGAGCTGATGGCTTTCGAACATTGACCAGAGTGTCGAGGTTTTGCATCAAAGACCAGAGCGGCGCGCGGCAGCGCCCGCTATAAAGCAGACCGTCGCCGGCAGTTCGCCCATTATCGAAGCCTGAGATCAGCTTGCCGATCGAAAGGGCTGTAAAACCTAAAATCGCTGCCGGTATAAATATATCTGCCACGAAAAATTCCGAGCTGCCCTATTTCTTTGTACCAGGGACAGGATGTTTTTCATCAGGCGAAAGAGCCCGATTAAAGCTCAAAAAAACAATTTCAATGAAGCTCCGGACCATAAACAGGGTGCAAAGACCTGGCGATATTCTTGCGCATGAGCTTAGCTTGAGCACGCATCGAGTCTGCTTTTTCCTTAGACTCGGTCTTTCCGATATAAACAGACCAGTTGTCCAGGGTATCTGCCACAAAAGGGTGGAAGGGACCGATGCGAGCTTTTAACTTGGGCATTATTTCAGCATACAGCTGATCGGCTTCTTTATATCGCTCTTCTTCAGCAAGAATTGCGGCCAGCCGGTGAACAGTGGAGAGGAATTCCGAAGTATCCACCCCTATGGTTTTCTCTTGAATCAAAAGAGCCTGCCGCAATAGTTTTTCAGCTTCGGCAAAGTTTCCTTTGCGCCTGTATAAAACGGAAAATTCAGATAGGTTTTCGGCCAGCAGTGGATGTTCCGGTCCATAGGCTTCCTTACAGGCTTTCAAGCAAAGCTGAAATTCAGGCTCCGCTTCATCAAACTTTCTTTCAAGCAAAAGCAAGTCGGCAAATTTTTCGTGCGCTGAAGCGGCAAGGGCAGGGTTTCCACGCAGTTCTTTATTGATCAATTCGATTGCGGCTCGATAATGCTCTTCTGAATTATCCAGTTCGAATGTGGATTTTTCAATAGCAGCAAGCACCAGCAGGCTGCGAACTTTGTCGGCACTGAAGGCAGCTCCTTTCTGTGAATCTTCCAGCTTGATCGCTCTTTGCACCATTTCTCGTGCATCGCCGTAAAATCCATTTTTTTCGTAGAAAAGTGCAAGATTGTTCAATATATCCGCCAGTTGATCAGTTTCTTTCGGACTTTGCCTGCAATGCTCACACAAGCTCAGAGCCCAGCGGAAATATTTTTCCGCTTCCAGATCATCTCCCAATCGTTGATAAATAGCAGCCAGATTATTGGCTGTCACTGCTAATGTCAAACTGTCTGGCTTCAATAATTTTTTCTCGAGCTCAAGTTCTTGAATGTAATATTGCTCTGCTTCCAGAAGTTTTCCTTGCTTGTAATATCCGGCAGCCAGTGAATGAAGACATTCAACAACGAACTTGCTTTCTCGCTTGAAATACGCAGAATAATATTCAATTGCTTTCTCGAATGCAGCTTCGGCAGGTCCATATTTCCCAGTGGTAAAAAGAACAGTCGCCAGGTTTTTGTAGGCATTAGCAAGACGCTCTCCCTGCTTCCGTTCTTCTTTGAGCTTGCCTTTCAAAGCAGCGCCCTCTAAGTTCAATGCGGCCGACTTGATTTCACGCAGTTTATTTTCCTGCCTCAGAGTATCGCTTTGAAAAATCGATTCAGCTTGCGAATACTTTTTCTCAGCAAGCAATTCCATCCCTTCTTCAGTAGGATCACCATCAAGAAGCTGACATGAACTGAGAGCAAAAGAAGACGCAATCAGAAGCGCAGCAGTCAAAGTCAAGAAGCGGTATATTGGCAAGCTCTACCCATCACTTAAATTATTTGGAATTGTAGCCGAATAAAGCCTGTCAATCTTGCAGGCAAACACAATTCTGTTATAGTTGAAAAGCGCGGGACGACCCGCGTCTTTGAATCATCCGGGACGGCCCGACGAGGTGCCTGATCATGTCCTGGTTGATTTTGTTTTTAGCAGGTCTCTTTGAAATTGCCTGGTCGGTAGGCTTGAAATCGCTGGATGGATCAAATCGTCCCTGGCTGCTTTCTGCTTGCATCGTTTCCATTATCTTGAGCATGGGATTGCTCAGCCTGGCAATGAAAAATTTGCCGCTGGGAACGGCTTATGCAATCTGGACTGGAATCGGCGCTCTAGGAAGCTTTGCCGCAGGTGTAATTCTATTTCAAGAACCACTGAACGCCGGCAGAACAATCAGCATGCTTTTTCTTTTGCTTGGAATCATCGGACTTAAACTCAGTCATTGAAGCCCGGGTCGCCAAAGCAGTTTCTTGAAAAGGACCTAGCGGAACTTGAACTGCCGGAGAACTGAAAAACTGCGTTTGCCCAGGAATTTACCCAGATCTCCAATAGCGGTTTTATAGTCTTTCAAACTGAATTCGGTCCAGGCGCGAACATAATAAGCAGCATTGTCGTCAGGCCCAAGTTCAAGTGATTTATTCAGATCTGCAAGCGCCAGATCGAATTTTTTCATGTACTTATATGCCAGACCGCGATGCAAATAAGCAAGCGCCAGCTCGGGATTCATCTCAATTGCCTTATTCAGGTCCTCAAGACAGGCCTCCCAGTTGGAAAGCTTGGAATAAATCAAGCCTCGGCTGAAATAAAGAACCGGATCATCTGCTTGAAGTTCTATGGCTAAATTCAAATCCGCAAGCGCTTCATTGAATTTTCTAAGCTTCATCCAGGCAAGTCCTCTTTCCATTAAAGCCGCCACCGAGCGAGGTTCCAATCTATAAGCCTGACTGAAATCTTCAATTGCTCTTTTGTAATCACGAGCCAGAAAATGCACATGACCACGATTTAAATAACCGCGAAACTTGAGAGGCTCAAGTCTTATTGCTTCGCTGTAATCAGAAAGCGCTCGCCGCAATTTTCCAAGGCGTAAAGAGGAAAGAGCACGATTTGAGTAAGCAGCCGTATCGAGCTGATTTATTTCAATTGCAGAATCAAATTCACTCAAGGCTTCGGCATTTTTTCCGCCTTTCAAAAATTCAACACCCTTTTGAAAGTGCTTGCGAGAGAGTTCTTCCAGCCCGTGCTTCGGTGTTGCATAATCCGGTTTGACCTGCAGGGCTTTTTCATAGGCCAGTCTTGCTTCTTTCAAATTACCCGCACGCAACTGAACCGTGCCTAAGTTATTCCAGATTGGTGCAAACTCGGGGTTAGCCTTAGCCGCTCGTTCAAAGTCGGCACGTGCTTTATCAAGCGCACCCTGATCGGACTCAATCAATCCGAGGTTATACCAGGACTCTGAACATTCAGGCGAAATTTTCAGAGCGGTTTCAAGTGCCTCTCTGGCCGCCTCAAAATCTGCCGATGCATGAAGTGCACGCCCAAGTCCGTTAAAAGACTCTACATGAGTTGGATGCAACTCCACAGCTTTGCGAAAAGCAGAAGCAGCTTCGGCAAAGTTCTCCAGCCTGCTCCAGGCGGTGCCGAGTCCATACCAGATTTCAGGCTTGGCAGCCTGACTGCGACTCAAACGTTCAAACAAATCGGCGGACTCGCGATTTTGCCCGAGAATCAAATACAATCGCGCCAGCATTTCCAGAATATCCGAATCACCGGCATTGATAATCAAAGCGCGCTTACAAAGATTGACGGCTTCCTGATATTTATGAGCTTCAAACAACCGTTGGGCGGTTTGCTTGAGACGCTCAGCTTGTATTGTGCTATCCATGAAAAATGGACCCAAAGTCTTCTTGAATCAGGGTTTGACGGATTCATCCTCAAAGGACAAGTTTTTCACGCTCAAAGATAAATGTCCAGAATCATGAACCGGAGCTCTGGAAAAACCGGAAACTCAGGGCTGTTTTACAGGGAAATCGCGGCTTTGCTTAAGGAGACTTTATGAAGCTCGCAATAGTTCACAGGCTTTAGCTCAAGAGCTTTTGGACAAGAATTTAAAAAATTTCTGCTCGTGGTTTTCCCATATGCCCATGAGCAGCAATAACTGACTATCAGCATAGATACATGCGTATCGGGCTACTGACGAGATCCAAGAGGGGGGTTCGTGTCAGGGGAACGGCTTACATTGACGAGTTCCGACCTTCTGAAAGAACAGAAGTCGGACCCCCGTTCCGAGGGCTGGCTTGCCGACAATGTCTGGCATCCGTTTTTGAACGGCACCGGCGCTGTGCAGATTTACAACAATTTCACGAGCAATAAACTGGAACCGGCATATGTAGCACCGGCCAAAACATTCAGTGGCGACTGGGCAGCGCAGAGCCTGGCATCTGCCGGTGGCGCGATACTTACTTACACCGTGGTCGGAAAAGCGGCAGGCTTTGGACTGAATAAACTAGGCAGCGGACTTGGCTTAGAGGGTGGAGCCGCAAGATTTCTGGCCAGTGAAAGCACAGCGCAGATTGTTGGAGCCGGACTTTATGATTTTGCAAAAGCTCCTAATAAAGGCGAAACAAGACTGGGTAATGCTGCCGGATCTGTGGCAGCCTTCGGCGTGTTTTCACTTGGCAATAATCTGCTTGCACGCTCTAAAAACATAGCCGAAAGCACACTTTATTCAGGCTTGGGAAGATTCGCCGTCGGAGCAGCAGGCGGACTGACGGCACTTGAAACTTCGCATTTCGTTTCCTCAAAACTGGGTGTAGAAAACAAAGCTCTGGGCTTTGACGAGCGCTGGAGCGCGATCGCCAACGGCGGCTTTGTAAACTTCGCTTTGCCGCCGATTCAGAAAGGTCTGACAACGGTTGTGGACCATGCCGTGAATGCACAGCCATGGGGAAAAGGCATTCCCGTAGAAAGATATTTGCAATACAGCAAAGAATCCCTGGAAAACAGGATTGCCGACCTCGACCCCAAAAGCTCAGGCGCTGCCGAAAAAGCTGCAACTTTAAAAGAACAGCTTGCTTCACTCGGTGATCCGACTTTGAGAAAGCTGAGCCGCGACAATCCCTTTGCCAGAGTCAAAGAACTAGACCGAAGTCTGAGCAGTCGAGCCGACATGGGGCGCAATCGAGTTGATTTCAATCCGGCGGAGGGCCCGGCAAAACTTGCGCATGAGCTCAAACATCTTCGCATCGGCAAACTGGCTGAACCCTATTATCAGGAAATCGCACAGCTGGCTAAAGCAAACCCATTGCAAGCCGAAGCCGATTACTATATTTTGCGGTCCAACATGGAATCGGCAGCAAGACAGGCGGAGAACATAGTCGCAGCCAATCAAAAAAATCCAAGAGCAGTAGTGGAGAATCCACTGCAACTAGCTTGGCAAGTTGCGGGTAATGGAAAAACTTATTTTGAAAACTGGAAAAGCGAATGGCAGAATTTTCAGTCCAATCCAAAATTCCGCCCAGGTTTTGAATACTCAGAAGCCGGCTCATTATCTAAAGTTCCGGCTTACAATGAAATGGGCGCAGTAGTGGGCGAAAAGGGCATTCAGTTTGGTGTCAGATCTGAAACTGCAAGCAAAATCGAAATACTGATTTACGACAAAGCCTCGGACAAAACACCGAGCCGTGTGATTCCTCTGGAAAAAAGCGGAGACCGTTGGCACGGCTTTGGGGATGGTCTGAAGGAAGGGACCCTTTATCAAGTCAGAGCAGAAGGTCCCAACACTCCTGAAATAGACGGATCCAGATTTAACGGCAAAATCGGGCTTATAGACCCGGAAGCCAAAGCCGTAAGCCAAAGCGAAATTCCACTGGAGAATCGAGGCGGCAAGGCACCGGAAAATCCGGGCGACATGCCGAAATCAATCGCCTTGAAAGACAGTTATGACTGGGGAGCCGATCGAGCCCCCAAAACAGCAATGACCGACAGCGTCATCTACGAATTAAATGTCCGCGGATACACCGGTGCGGATAGCAGTCTTGGAAAATTAAAAGGGACCTATCGCGGGCTTATAGAAAAAATACCTCACTTGAAAGAACTGGGAATTACGGCAGTCGAACTTATGCCGATCATGCAGGGCGATCGCTCCCCCTGGCCGCCGAAAAATCCAATCACAGGCGAAACTCTTTATGACAGCTGGAATTACAATCAGGTCGGTGCCTATAAAGCTCCCGACGGCAGCCTGGCGGCAGACGGTCATCTGGGCCAGCAAGTCGTCGAATTCAAAGACATGGTCAAAGCTCTTCATGCAAATAATATTGAAGTGGTGCTTGATCTTGTAGTGAACCACACACGCGAAGGCGATGCGAAAAACGGTCCCACGGCAAGCTTAAGAGGCATCGATAACAAAAACTATTATTTGACTAAAGAAGGCAAGCCCGGCGAATATGCGGATCATACAGGCTGCGGAAACACTCTCAATACCAACCATCCGGCTGCGCAAGACTTGATTATCAATGCCATGCGCTACTGGGTCGAAGTCATGCACGTCGACGGTTTCCGCGTCGATCTCGCCACCATATTCAAATATGACGTGGACGGCAAACAAAAATTCAAAACTCCAATTATGGAGCGCATCGAAAACGACCCGGTTCTCTCAAAAGTAAAATTGATTGCAGAACCCTGGGGTCCGGAACAATATTATCTCGGTAAATTTTCGGACAGACTCTGGTCGGAATGGAACGGCGATTTCCGTGATACAGTCCGTAAGTTCGTGAAAAGCGACAGCGGTCAAACCGGCACACTTGCAGATCGAATCGCCGGTTCTCCCGGCTGGTTCGACGCAGCAAGCGGGCGTTATTCAGTGAATGGCGTCACCTTCCACGACGGCTTCACGATGAATGATCTGGTTACATATAACGAAAAGCACAACTTCGCGAACGGCGAACAAAACCGAGACGGCAGCAACGACAACTTCAGCTGGAACTCAGGCTACGAAGGTCCCGTAGAGAAAGCGCCTATACCGGAAGCGCAGAAGATAGCAATTGAGGCTTTGAGAAGCAAGCAAGTAAAAAACCTGATGGCGCTGCTCATGCTTTCACGCGGCACACCGCATATGGTAGCAGGCGACGAAATCAGACACAGCACTTTCGGCAACAACAATACCTGGAATCAAGACAAGCTCAACCTGATTGACTGGAGCTTGAAAGAAAAGAACTCGGATATCTTCCGTTTTACAAAAATGATGATCGAATTGCGAAAAACCCACGAACTGGGCAGACTGAGCCCAAGCTCTTTCATCTGGCACGGAACCGAGCCTCTGAAGCCTGATTTCGCAGACTACACAAGACTCATTGCCTGGCAAAGCAAAGCCCCTTCTGCCGGAGCCAAATCACTCTACTCGGCTTTCAATTCTTACTGGGAACCAATTACAGTCACCCTTCCTCAGGGCAACTGGTTCCGCCTTGTGGACACAAACCTACCTGCAGGTCAGGATATAGTCGCCCCGACAAATGCTACGCCCATTGAAAAGACTTACACGATTCAGCCGCGCTCAGGCATAGTTCTTGAAGGTCGCTAGAAAGCGAAGAGGAATCTACTTTGCTTTCTTTTCAGTCTTAGCGGACTCACCGCTGTCGCTTTCGATGATTTTGCTTATTTCGCTTGGGTGTTCCTTTGCATACTGAAGGAACTCCCTCAGCTGCTTAATTTTCTCGTCGCTTTCAGAAATCTTGTGAAATGCCGGCATTTTGCCGTTCTTATGAGAGAGGAAAGCTTTCAAAGTCTCTTCCTTCTCCATAATTTTTGAATATTGAATTTCCTTTTTTGGATTTACAAGATTGCGTCCAATCAAGTGGCAGACTTCACAGTTTTTCATGTAGATTTTCTCGCCGGCCTGAAAATCCGGACTCCGCTCTGCCGAAGGCGCCGCTGCTGCCGGCAAAAGAGGCAAGAAGAAAAGCGTAAGGCTGAGTAAATTGCCTGAAATGCGGAGACTCATAGTGTTCCTTTCATCGAGAACGAAAATAGCAAACATCATTATACGCCATGATATTCGAGCATAAGACCTGGGCAAGACTCTTATTGCGGGCCGGAGGAATCAACTTGGAATTCCTGAAAAATTTCGCTCTGACTGTAAAGGGCATTGTACTAACACCAAAGATTTTCTTTGATCAGATCGAGTGGGACAGTGGCTGGAAAGAACCACTAACATTTCTTTCTATATGTGCAGCCGTATTTGCTTTGGCAAATGCAACAGCATTCACAAGCACTCTTTGCGGACTGGCCGCAGTTCAACCAATTATCGCCAACGAAATAAACACAATGGGCGTGCACACATTCTTTCTGACCAGTTTCGGAGTCTCATTCATTTTCACCCTGATCGGCTCTCTTGCAATAAGTTTTGCCAGCACAATCGCCATGCACTTCCTGGGCGGTACGGGTAACTTCCAGCGAACATACACAGCTCTGTCCTGCGCCTGGGTAGTGCTTCTAGTACAATGGATTCCATTTATCGGCTTCTTATTCAGTCTCTACTTCTTTTATCTTGCCGCACACGGCATGGCCAAAGCACACAATGTCCCGGTCTGGAAAGGTGCAGTCGCTCCGCTAATCGGCACAACAGCAATCACGATCTGCCTGGGTATTTTGGCATTTTGCATCGTCTTTTCAGGTTTTCTTTCAAGCCCTTACACGCGCTCGCTAAATAGATACCAGAGCGAATATTCGGAAAGAGAACGCTTCATGGCCCCTTACTTAAAGAAAGCGGATGACGAAGCCGAACAATAGCCCCTACGGAAGCCCGCCCGAAAATCAAGCAAATACTATCGCCGTGTCATCACAGTCAGAAACTCCTGACCCTTTCTTTCATTCACGGAATCTTGCGGTTGATAAGCTATGTCGATAGAAAAAGTATCTTTGAAC
>JAIEPM010000140.1 GCA_019748395.1 Candidatus Obscuribacterales bacterium | reverse complement strand
AACTGAAACGATTGTCCGCTGCCCGAATTGTTCTGGGCTGAACGCCCACGGACTTAAGTTTTGCCTGTTTTGCGGTGAGAGTTTGGAAGGAACCGCCGATGTCCGGCTTGCGGTGCCTCGCCCTTGCAAAGTTTGCAGTATTGTCGATTCGCTGAGCCATAAATTCTGCACCAATTGCGGCTCCAGCATGACTTTGATGGATCGTGCCAATCAAATAGTTTCAGCCGAGGTCGTAAACGAGCTGCCTGCAATAATCACGGCAGACAAGCGTCGTCCCCGCAAGAAAAAGAAAAGTTCTGTCGAGGGCTATGCGGCCGCTGCAATTATTCTGAGCACGGTGATTGCTGGTATCTATTCACTCTGCCAGTATCAGCTCACATCCAACACTGGGTTCCTGATTCATGCAACTCCTGTAGGCGCCGAAGTCACTGTGGAGGATAAACGTGGTTGTGTGCTGAAAACCGGCTTTATTAACAGGAGAGGTGAGTTGCAGCTGCTAGGATTTCATCCTGGCATTTACAATGTGTCCCTCAGTCATGTGGGTTACCTTTCAAGTGCAAGAGAAGTTGTGTTACCGCCCAACAAAATAGTTGGGTTGGGCATTCCAGAAACAATTGCCTTGCAACATGAGGCTTCCGACGAGAGCGAGACTGCTGCATCAAGCGGCGCTGGATCTCGTCTTCCAGTTGGTGTTCAGCTTGAGCAATCCAGCGCTAAAACGATAGAGGCGACAGCTCCGGTCGGCTCTGAGCAAAGCCCTGCCCAAGAGTTGAAAGCGACGGCGGCTCCAGCTCTGACTGCTGCTCAGGAATCTAGCGCTGCTGAGAGAGCGGAGCTGGCGCAGAAACAGGCAATGCAAGCTGCCAACGCTGCGGCGCTCATGCAAAAAATGATGCAGCAAGCTAATCAAACCAGCGAACAGGCGGCAGCGGCTAATGAGTCGAGCTCCACTGCGGAGCAATCAGCTGCTGCCGGAGGCGAGGAAGGCGGTATGCAGCAATCAGCATCGAATAATGCTGTTTATCCGATGCCACCCGCCGGAAGGCTTGGCAGATTTCGCAGGTTACAGGCTCAGCGTTTGGGCATGCCGCGTTTTGAAATGCATCCTGATCCAAGTGAGGCCCCCGCTCCACCGGGAGGCGATCAGTTTTCTCGCTTCCGAAGGCCGGTCAAATACTAGGCAGCTCATTAACGTTGAAAGAATCAGAGCAAAAAGAGTTTAAAGAGATCGAACTGAGCCGCGGTATGATCTTCTTATTTGCCACCGCCTGTGGTGTATCTGTCGCCAACCTTTATTACAGTCAGCCGTTGCTTGACACAATTTCGTCTTCCTTCAAAACAACCGATGCTAGTGCCGGTTTCGTTTTTTCGCTTGCACTTGCGGGTTATACCGCCGGACTTTTGTTCATTGTTCCGCTTGGTGATATTGTTTCCAAACGAAAACTGGTGCTCAGTCTGCTTTGCGTTGTCACACTGCTTCTTGCAAGCGCTGCTTTATCCTCGAACATCACAACACTAGGCATTGTCCTTTTTCTTCTAGGTGCTGCAACCGTGGTGCCTCAAGTAATTGTGCCTCTGGCTGTTGGTCTTTCTGTGCCCGCTAAACGAGGCGCGGTTGTTGGTTATGTAATGACAGGCTTACTGATCGGTATTTTGCTCTCTCGAACACTGAGTGGTTGGGTTGCCTCACTTTATGGCTGGCGCTCAGTGTTCTGGATGGCGAGCATCTTATCTGCTCTTTTGGCATTTTCCCTTGCAGTGTTTTTGCCTGAAGGCCGGTCCGGCTCCAGGCTCTCTTATCCGGCATTGCTCAAATCACTGCACGCAATCTTTATTGAACACTCTTTGCTTCGTTCTTCATGCGCATTCGGCGCCGCATCGTTTGCAGCATTCGGTATATTCTGGACCACATTCTCTTTTCTGGCAGCGGGCGCTCCCTATTACTTTAAGCCAGGTCTGATTGGCAGCTTCGGCTTGCTCGGTATTGCCGGGTGTTTTGCTGCATCAATCACAGGTCGCCTGGTAGACAGGCGCGGTCCGCTTGCGTGGATAAGCGTCGCGCTTTTGCTTGTCGCTGTTTCATTCATTATTATGTGCGTTTTTGTGGATAAGATTATCTGGCTTTCTGTTGGAATCTTCATTCTGGACCTTGGTGTGCAAATGAATCAAGTTTCCAACCAAACTCGAATTTATACGCTGCCACCGGAAATTCACAGTCGGGTCAATACTGTCTATATGACCTCTTATTTCCTTGGTGGTTCAATCGGCTCGGCGCTTGGCACTCTGGCCTGGGCACATTTCGGCTGGAACGGGGTTTGCGCTGCCGGGCTCCTTGCAGCCCTGCTTGGCTTGGCCGTTTTAATCCCTCACAAGACCCCCACGCTTAAGGGATAGATTAAAAGAGTTCGAAGTTCAAACAGGAGCAAATGACATGAACAGCTTACAAATGATCGAAGAAGAAGTTAAATCGGAAAAGGTACAGCGCTCGCAGACTTTTGCCAGACGTGCTTCGGGCTCTTCGGTTATCCACGCTTTGCCTCAACCCGGCGGCGCCGATATTTTGAGAGCCAAAAAGCAATTGATGCAAAGCCAAAACTAGTTTAGCCCTCGGGCGATTCTTGTGTAGTATGATTTGCAGCCATGAAAACATATACGACTCATCCGCTGATGCTCATCTGCCCGAGAAAAATTGAAACGGCAAGAGCTTTTGCCATCGACATACGCTCTACAGAACCTGCTTTTATAGTTGAAAATCCATTATTGGTATGGGCCCTGACGACATTGCCTCAAAGCTTTACGAAAGCGGAGGCAATGTCTATTTGGTCTGAAGAGGAGAAAGCCAAAGACATAGTTGAGGAGATCTGGGACTATGTTTGCTCGGAAAATTTGGTGATTGCAAATAATGAACTTGGCGAGCTCATGGAGCGGTGTAGAGTCTGGGAGAAAAACGGCTGGCCGGAAGCCGGAGTTTATCATGAAGGAACTCGTGATTATCCTTTCGTTGATATGAGTCGCAAAGACGCATTTAATCGCGACAATGAGCGCATGAAAGAATATGAGTCCGATTGGACGGCACCAGATTGCTATCAAACATTTAGCGCAGTCAAATCAATCAGTCTTACTAAGCTTGATGGTCAAACTAAAGACTACCTGGCAAGCCGCTCGCAGAACCGGGATAAGCTCAGAGATTTAAGCGTCTTTTTTGATTTCTGCTTTGGTGAACGTTTGCGTTTGGAACATGCTTATGACGAACAGAATTTTTTGCAGCTTGAAAGTTTGCGTAAAACAATTCCATCCGGTGGCGGCCGGCATCCGACCGAAGCATTTTTTTTAGTTCTGGATAATGGGATCGGTCTGGAAGCCGGACTTTATCACTATAACGTCAAGAACAATTCGCTTGATTTACTGAAGCAAGATCTTATTGCTGAGGATCTTGGCTTTGAGGGTGAGAAAGCGCAGGCGCTGCTTATTTTAACTTCAATCTGCGAACGCGCAATGTGGCGATACCGAGACCCGCGCTCATGGCGCGCGATTGTTATAGACATCGGACATGCAGAAGAGATGGGGCGACTTATAGCTTCCGCTTTGGGATATGAGATTCGACAGCATCGCCTCTTTGATGCTGAAAAAATTGCTGCTCTTCTTGGAGTTGATCCATTTCGTCAGCCGCCGATGTCTCTTGCTTCCTTATCGGCAAAGGGAGAGTCTTAGAATGAATAAGTATCATACTTCGCCGCTTTTGTTTTTGAGACCGCAGGGTCGCAGTACTCTGGAAGGGAAAGCACTTACTAGAAAACTGAGTTTGAGAGATGTAGAACTGCTTTCTTTTTTTATGGAAGCTAGGGAGATTGAGGCTGCCATTGAATCCAGCTTCAAGCAAGAGGAGATCGATGAGCTGCTGAAGATTGGACTTTTAGTTCCCTGTGACGATGCCGGATTCGGCAGAGGAAGCACCTGGGAGATATACAATCTGCAACGGGCGGCATTTTTGATGTTTGGCAGCCGCAGTCAAGAGATTTCAGCTGCTTCATCAGGAGCCACTAGCCCTTCGGCAGTATCCAATTCTGTTTCTGCATTGACTCATGAATCAAACGAATCCTTTTCTAGCTCAGCGAAAGTTGCAAGAACTGCGACAATAGTTCCGACTGCTCCGGTGCTAGATCTTGGATCACGCAGTGCGGAATTTCTCGGAGCGTTTGATTCTCTGATACAGAGACGCACTGAGAGATTTTTTACCGACGATGCTGTTTCGAAAACGCAGATACAAAATGTACTTTCTGAACTGAGTTTGTGGCTCCAGAACAAAAACTGGATAAGCGCATATTTTCTTGTGCAGGCGGTAGAAGGATTGGAGCCGGGCATTTACAGTCTCGATCGCAATACTGCTGCACTAAAGAATGAACTGCCGCATTACACTCGCAAGGAATTGCTTGAGTGTTTGCATGGTCAGTGGTGGCTGAATGGTGGAGGATTTTGTTGCTTCTTCGTAGTCTTTCATGAAGACTTGAGACAATCAAAGCTAAAACCCGCCAGCTATTTCGACATGCTGATCGATGTCGGCGCTGCCGGGCAAGCGCTGGTTACAGCTGCTTACAAAAACGGCTTAGGAACCTGGATGACCCCGGCTCTCAGTGAATCGCTGGCAGCTAAAATCCTCGGCTTGGATCAAAACAAGCAGGAGGCGCTCTACTTCTTCAAGGTAGGAATTCCACAGAAACCCACAGGCGAAAGACGCACACCCATTTAGAATGAGGAGCGGCGCCCAGTTCAAATTCGTTGCACGTAATGTAAAATTGCCGGTCTAAATTCGATTGGGGCTTGCAAGCCGGGATTCGGAGTTGTCGAAGCGGATATGGTCTATGGAAATACCTGTAGCTTCGCCGGGCTTCTGAGTGTCTTATGGAATGTTTCGGCGACAAGAGATGTCAGGATTGTATCATCTAGGCCCCGTGGGCGATATAAGGTTTTCTTAGCAGCTGTTAAGAAATTTAGCAGCTTCCGCCTAAATAGTGAGAGGAGGACGTTTAATACTGACACGAAGCGGTGATGGGCACTGCAGGAGGCATTAAATGTTAAGAGCAGAAGGTAAAGGCGGATTGGGCGGAGCTGGTAAGAATATGGGACAGGTAGTTCCTGGACGCGCCGTATCGCAAGTACCGGGCGGTTACATTGTGCAAGCCCCGAATCTGCCTGGCGGTAAGGGTTTCGTGCCGGAAGGCAACTCGATTCCGATGGGCAAAGATATTCTTGTAAAAGTAGTCGGACAACACCAGGGAATGCCTTTACTGCACCCCGTTTTCGGTGGTTTCCGTTAGTCCTTAATTTGAAGAATCGCAGTTTCGCTAAAAGCAAAAGCGGCAGTCTGGCTCTAACCCGGGTTGCCGCTCATTTGCATTGCATAAGCTAGAAATAAGCCGTTAAAAATCAAAAACGCGATAATCGCCACGGCAATTGCCCATTTCGGCAGCTTTCTCGGGGCGTCTTCCTGCGGCTGTTCAGTGCTTTCGGCGCTTTCTGCGTTTTCTAAATCGAGCATCGGAATAAGGTCCTGTGATTGACGAAGCACATTCTACTCCATAAATTTGGCTATATCCGGCTTGTAATTAGTTTTATCTTGCCAGATATACATGCCGAAATTGAAGAGCTTTTCCTTGTAATCCGTGTCGTGCCAGCGTTCTATGAATTCACTTTGAGGAATGTAAGTGTAATTGCCGATGGTTGACGGGTCCATAAAGAAGAGATTCTTCTCATCGTATGCAACTGCCACAACATAGTGACCGTCTTCCCACTCCTGCCGGTAGTCCTTTCCGGCAGTGCCCCAGGCTTGAAGCAAAATCAAGACCGGAATATTTTTGTCGAGAGCCGCTTTCAATTCCGCAAGCGTCATATTCTTGTGAATTTCGACTTTCAAGCCTGCTTTCTCGGCGTAGTCGGCAATGCGCTGATAGGCTGTGCCCATTTTGTATGTTGATTTGAGTTTCTTTTCAAGGTCGTCTTCGCGAATTTCCTGACCGTTATATGCCAGGATGCTCTGTAGTGCTGCGACTCCGCAGGTGTAGCATTTTGCCTGTCTGCATAACGGCACTGGTATCAGATTGGCGGGCAGCTTAATCTCAGGCTTGCCGCTCGGCGTCTGGCTCTTGCTGATGGCGCTTGTTGCCGCAATCGAAAGACTCTGGCATTGCAGAAGAACGGCTAGTAACAGCAACTGGATACCAGGAAGAATTGGACGCATGAGCAGAACCCCTGAAAAACTGGGGCTATTTTAGCAGTGTGGAAAATCTATATCTTCTTTATTTCAAACGAACTTACATCATGCTGAGCGCAACCATTTGCTGGTAGATGCGCTGGTCCATAACAGCCAGGAACTTTCGACCATCTTTTAGCGCTACCAGAACGCAAACTTCTTTGCGTTTTCCTGCTAGAAAATAGCCGGTTAGCGCTCCCAGCGGACCAGCCAGAACTCCACCTGCGATTGTCAGACCGAGCGTGTTTGCTAAATCTTTAACCGATTCTTCGGTTTGAATGGTCAGTGATTCGATTTCACCCATGAGCGCCACACATTCGGCTCGACCAGTTGCCGGGTCCGGAGTCATCATGCCGCCGTTAAAGTCCCATTCGCAGGCGTGCAGCGCACCGGCAATTACTTTGATTTTCTTCCAGTCCAGTGTGTCTTCTACTTCTCTTTTGATCTTGTCGAAAAAGCCGGCCATAATTCCATCCCCGTGTATTTTTTGCCAAAATCCCGGAGCTTCACTCCGCTGCTCCAGAGCTGTCTGGATTTAGACATTTTGCATTATTTCTGCGCCTGCAAGCAAAATTCGCTGACCGGTTTTATCTTTGATGACCTGAATCCTCATACCACAAACATCAATTTCTTCACCATCCAAAAAATGTCCATGATCTTGCAGTTGCCTCGCTGCGTCCTCACGAGAGCTCGCCACAAGCAAGGGGAAAAATCCTGAGAGCTTGCCCTGTCTGCAAATGAGCATGAGAGTAGAATCTTTGCCGCGCAGCCATCTTGAGCCGTCAGGTAATATCTTGAGTTCGGTGGATAGACCTGTTTTTTGAAGAAAAGCTGCATAAGCCGCCGGTTCACTGGAAAAACAAACGAAGAGCATTTGTGTGAAGCTGCGTGCGTCCTTGTTTGGCGGAGCTGGTGGTGCCTGGTTTCGCCTTCTTTCTGCCATGCTTCGCCGGAGCATGATCTCGCAGGTTTTTTGCTTGAAGCGGACCGAATCGTCCACTTTGCCTGAGCTTTCGATTTCTTTGGCGATTCGCTGTAGTTCAGTGGCTACATCTTTCTGATTCTTATTAAAGGCTTCTTCGATGCTGACGATCAGGCTCAAAAAAAGCTCTTCTGCTTTCTCGCTATCCAATTCACCCAGTGCTTTTTCAGCACTTTCGTGATATTTTCCATGTGCCGCGGAACTCAAGCGCAATCCTCCTGTATGCTTGTATCTTCAATCTATTTGCCCCAATCAATTAACTTTCCGATCTGTGAGAAATTTCTCATTTTGGGCATGAAATTAGGAAAGCTGTGTCATTTGGGCTGATGACGGGCGGTTTATGGCTATCCAGGACTCATTCAAAAGAAAAAATACGATCGAAAAGGTTGCCGTGGCACCTCTGTTGAAACCGCCTTCGCCGGAGGATTTGCGTTTCAGCATGCTCAGCGCTCAGCGCGAAGTTGGCAAGCCTGTAATTTTGAGCTGGAAAAATCCGGACAAGAACAAAGATGACACCTATTTGCTCACAGTGACTCTGGCGGCCGGTGCTGCCGAGCCTACCTGGATTTTGCATGTTGGACATGATGAAGACTCGGCAATCGTGTGGATATACACGAGCGCCGATACGCAAATGATCCACAGCATGATTGGTTCCATCGACCAGTCGGACATGCCGAAAGGTGCAGTTGCAGAGGCCGAGCTTCCTGTTGATGAGGTAATGGAAGAAGAGGCTCAGCAGCCTCTTCCTCATGAAGAATTCGCCGGAAGTTATGAATTGATCTCGCGCCTCGGTCATGGCGGTATGGGCATCATTTATAAAGCGCGCAAAGTCGAAAGTCAGGATATTATCGCACTCAAAGTTTTGCACTCGCATTTGCTGAACGATAACGAAAGCAAAAAGCGATTCGAGCAAGAAGCCGCTGCTTGCCGTGATTTGAAACATAGAAATTTGATCACGATGCTTGAGTTCGGGTTCTCCAAGCACGGTCAGCCTTACATGACCATGGAGTATCTGGAGGGCAGTTCGCTTTCCACAATTATTGATGAGGGCGGGCGCCTGGAAGTGCGCAAATTCATCAATATATTTACTCAAATATGCGACGGGCTCAACCACGCTCACCAGAAAGGCGTTGTGCACAGAGATGTGAAACCCAGCAATGTTATGATCATCAAGTCTGAAGCAGGCGTAGACATAGCTAAAATTCTCGACTTCGGCATTGCCAAGCGTCATGTTGAAGAGAATAAAGATAACCTGACACCCACAGGGAATGTTCTTGGAAGTCCGGCTTATATTGCACCGGAACAGTGTGCCGGTGCCGATGCCGACCCGCGCTCCGATATATATTCACTTGGTTGCGTTATGTACGAAGCGCTTACCGGGCAGCCGCCTTTTGTCCATGATTCCGCGATCAAAGTTTTGCTCATGCAATTGAGTGAAGTGCCGACACCTCTTGGTGTCATGTGCCCTGATGTGGAGTTTCCGCTGGAGCTGGAAACTATTGTAATGCGGTGCCTGGAAAAAGATCC
>JAIEPM010000123.1 GCA_019748395.1 Candidatus Obscuribacterales bacterium | reverse complement strand
AGGCAGCCAGGACCTGAATGCCGAGTTTGACTTTGGCCGGAATCGACTCGAGGTCATCTAATAGACCCATAACAAATATAAGCGTGCCACCGGCGGCAATACCAAGCAATCCGCCCTGACGCGGAAAACGACCGCAAATAGCCATCATCAGAACATAGGCAAACATAATGCTTATGTAGATAGCTACTCCGCCGAGGCGAGGCACGGCGACCTTGTGAATTCGGCGTTCCTCACCCGGTTTGTCCACGAGGCCAAGACGCATTGCCCGTGAGCGAATTTCGGGAGTAAGCCACCAGCTGACAGCCAGGGCCACAAGAAAGCCCGGAATCTGAGTTTGATCAAGGTGAGACTGAGAGAAAGTAAAGGCAGAACCAATACCAAGTGCAAGCAGCAGTAACTGGCAAAATCTTATGGCCAGCGCACCGGCTCGTGGTCTTGCTGTTTTTTGAGCTTCGCTCACTTGCTCGCTACCAGACGCTCTTTGTAGAGTGGGAACCTCTCGCATAATCTCCTTACTGTATCTAGAACTTGATCATGAACATTAGTGTTTTCGGGATCTTTCAACTTATCGGCAATGGCTTTACCGACCAGTTTCATCTCTTCAGTACCCAGACCGCGACTGCTGACCGCGGGAGTGCCGATTCTGATACCACTGGTAATATGCGGTTTTTGCGGATCGTTTGGAATAGTGTTTTTGTTGGTTGTGATATGCACTGTTTCCAGCAATTCACAAGCCTTCTTGCCCGTCATATTGACCGGACGCAAATCTACGGTCATCAAATGGTTGTCTGTGCCACCAGATACGATAGCAAGCCCTTCTTCGATTAAGGTCTGGGCAAGTTGCCTGGCGTTATCAACGATGCGACGTTGATAGTCTTTGAAATCCGGTTGAAGAGCCTCATGGAAAGCTACAGCTTTTGCAGCGATGACATGCATCAAAGGTCCACCCTGAAGTCCGGGGAATACAGCCTTATCTATGGCTGAAGCGAATTCTTCCTGACACATGATGACACCGCCACGTGGACCACGCAGCGTTTTGTGCGTTGTGGTCGTCACAAAATGAGCATGCGGGAATGGATTGGGATGCAAGCCTGCGCTGACCAAGCCTGCGATATGCGCAATGTCGGCCATCAGGTAAGCACCGACATCGTCTGCCACCTCGCGGAATTTCTGGAAGTCGATAATGCGCGGGTAGTTGCTGGCACCGCAGATGATCAATTTGGGTTTATGCTCACGAGCAATTTTCAAAACATTGTCGAAGTCAATTCGACCAGTGGCCGGGTCGACCCCATAACTAACGGCTTTGAACCATTTGCCTGATAGCGCAACCGGTGAGCCGTGAGTTAAATGACCGCCCTGGTCCAGAGCCATACCCAGGATAGTGTCGCCGGGCTGCAGCATGGCGAAGAGCACTGCCATGTTGGCCTGAGCACCGCTATGGGCTTGTACATTGGCATGAGGAGCACTGAAAAGCTGCTTGAGCCGCTCAATCGCCAGGCGTTCGACAACATCGACATACTCGCATCCGCCGTAATACCTCTTGCCTGGAAGGCCTTCGGCATATTTATTGGTCAGCACCGAGCCCTGCGCTTCAAGCACCGCTTCACTCACAAAGTTTTCACTGGCGATGAGCTCAAGCCCATCTTGTTGCCGCTTCAGCTCTTGCTGTATAGCCTGATAAACCGCCGAATCCACATCCTTCAGACTTGCCACAGTGTCTTCTCCTCGTGGGCTTAACCTTAAATATTTTATCGAGAAGAGGGGCAGTCTTGCCATTGATTTTCACCTTGAGGAAAGCTTCTTAGGAGAAACCTAATTAATCAAAGCGAAAACAGCTCGCAGCCTGCATTGCAAACAAGCAGATCACGGCAGGGTTGCCAAGCAAAGAACTCAGCTACGCGCTTGCATACTCTGAATTTGACTCAAAACATCAAGGGACTTAAAGCGCTTTCCAGCGCGCTGTTCAATATACGATTGCAATATTCTTTGTGCAGCTTCATAGGCCATATGCATATTCGTCGCCAGTTCAACGTGCTGCGCCGACTCACTGTAGAAGTTTTCAGCAGCCAGAACCAGACTTTTCCAGACCAGGGGAGTGATATGCACACCACGCAAAAGTTCGTTGTATTCAGCTGAGCCTTCGTGATTTTCAGAACCTTCGCGCACTTGAAAGCGTCGCCCTTTCTTGGCGCAATCTAAACAAACGATACCGCCTAAATCGAGATTGAATTTGGACAACTTGTACTCAGTAAGAACATTTCGGCAGGAAATGCAGTATGTCAACTCAGGCTTGTATCCAAGAAAGTCAAGAAGCGCAAACTCAAATTCCATGCAGAGAATCAAAGGGTCCAACTCCGTGTGCGCCAGCAGGCTCAGGGACTCAATGAGCAATTGAAAAAAACTTTGCGACTCTTCTTCCAGCCCGGCGCCAAAGCAATTAGTCAGCTCCGCATAGTAAAGACCGTAACTCAGACTTGCCAGATTTGAGCGCAATGCCGGGAAATTTTCCAGGGTTTGAGCCTGCGTAATTATTTCAAAAGTGCGTCCGGTAGAAAGCTGCAATTGATTTACCGAAAGCACGTCGCTTCGACCGGACATTTTGCTGCCGGGCTTGCGAGCGCCCTTAGCTACTGCTTTCAGCAAACCCTTTTCAGCAGTGAAAATATAAAGTACTCGATCTGCCTCTCCGAGTTCGAAGCCACCGACATTGATCGCATTTACTAGATAGCTTGCCACCAGAATTCAACCTGAATTCAACATAGAAAAAATCAAACAGAGCAGATTTGAATCATACACAAGACGACGGGATTGCACATAATGAATTATGCATAGAGCCACGGATGGGCGGCATCAGGGCAGACGCTTGTATTCTATGCGCAGGACCTGAGCAGACGAGACGCCTGCGCTCCCGGGACGGTACAGTTGCTAGAGGGACGCGTGTGCTGTGAACGGGAGGCAGCTGAGACTGGGTTTATTAATAAAGCATGAGTGATCGCTCATCGCCATCTCTGAAGCAATACACTTAGCGACTGTCAGTTATGACATTCTGGTTCAGAGGAGCAACGCAAATGACAACAGCAAGCAAAATTCAAATCAAAGCAACTTGGACACAAAAGCAACTCCAGGAAGTAGCTGCCAACACCATGGTCAACAACTACATCGGTGTTACAAAGTTGTTTGAAAAACTCACACCAGAACTCCGCCAGGAATTCCGCGTCATGATGGCCGGAATGAAAGTGAACTACTACAAATCAATCGGTGTCAAAACTCCGATGGACCTCGCCAAAGCAATGGCTGAATTCGATGCCAACGTATTCGGCAGCGAAGTAGTTCTGGTCGGCGACGAAAACAAAGTAGAAATCCACTACGAAACATGCGGCTGCTGGAACCTCATGCAGAAGAACGCCTGCTTCACACCGGCAATGGGTGAATCACTCGGCGAATGCTTCAAAACATCCATCGAACTTATCACCAAAGAATTGGGCTTGAAGGGTCATGTTGAAATGACCGAAACATCGGCTGTAATTCATATCAGCAAATAAGCTGCAACGATAAGCCCCCAATAACAGGGGCTGGTATCAGGAATAAGGGCGCAAAACAGCGGGAGCTAATTCTTCCGCTGTTTTCTATTATTCCGGCAAACGATCATCAAATTGAGCATTAACGATAGGAACGCCGCGACCGGCCAGAAAATCCATCACATCTTGGGCCTGGGCTCCAAGAGGCCAGAGCGGAATTTCCATCACCGCATACGGTGCATGCAAAATCACCGACGAACTGTCGGGATATGGATAATATTCCGCATACTTAACATCATCAAATAGCACCATTTGCGTCGATTTCTTCCGATGCAGTTTATCCAATACAGTTAAAACCGCCTCTGAATTAGTCAGTTCAAGCTTATAACGCCGCTGGCTGTCAACTATCATCCGATAGCCGATATATCCCATGTACAGGCAATAAACTATAGTGCAGCAGGCAGTCAGGATGCCCCAGAGCACATGGCCCAGTTCCCCATCCTGAATCAAAATTACAGATACGCTAAGCCAAACGACAGAAAAGCCAAAGCCGATGGTCAGAGCAACAATCATCGGAATCAATCCCGGTCGGCTCTTGTAAGAACCCGACAGAAGTTCCAGTCCAACATTGTCCGCAATATCCAGCACTAACTTTCACCGGGTCCATTTAATTATTTATGCCACGCCCGAAGCAATTCAAACACAGACTAAACTCAGAGGAAGAAGACCTCTAGAGCAACTGCGGAGCAGGCAAAAACGATTCAAGAGCAGTAAATGGCCACATTTACAAGAAAGGCTCCGCCGTTCCAGAGCCCATGAGCCAGCATCGAGGGTAAAAGGCTTCTTGTTCTGTCAAAAGCCAGTGCAAGTGCCGGTCCCAGCATAAAGAGCATTAAAGAACCGCCCTTATCAAAGTGAATTCCGGCAAATACAAAAGCACTAATCAGAATTGCCGGGAAAATACCAAAACGTGTTCGCATAGCTGAATAGAGGAAGCCTCTGAAAATTATTTCTTCGCATAACGGAGCTAAACCAGCCACTGTAAATAGGAGGATAAAAATTGCAGCTGCGTTTTTTGACCCGGCAATGGCTGCAATTTGAGGCAAAACCGGATTGTCCGATCCCTGGGAGCCCAGATAAGTGCTGGCGACGAATGCGCCGACAAAAACGAGCGGAATAATTGCACACCAAGTCAAAAAACCGGAAACAATCAACTTAAATGGTCCAAGCGTAGGTGTTCTTAGACGCAATCGCAGAGCCTTGAAAAAATTCAAACCCCTGGGTTTAAATGCCAGAAAATGAATCAACAAGAGTGCCGGTATCATCGAAATCAGATAAGAAACCAGTGAGAAAGAAGCCATTCCCAGAGGATTTCCACCAAGAGAAAGAAGATTTTTGGGAAGCAGTTTGAAAACTTCGCCGATCCCAAGCTGACATGTAATCCAGGCTGCAAAAACCGAATAGACGGTGAGCGGACTCAAATCAAGAATCAAGCGGTCATCTTCGGGCACTTTTGCTGAGTCATGACGACTCAAAGTACCAAGCTGTATCACAATTACTACAAGCCCGATAAAAGCACAAAAGCAAACAAAAACAGCCATGGCTAAAACCATGCGGAAGATCTGGAAATAGCGGTCTTCCAGACTCTGCTGATAAGCATGATAGTCCTTGAACTGGCGACTTGTTTTATAGAGTGCGGTCAAAGCATTCTCTTTGTACCAGCCTGAACTGAGACCAGCTTCTATGACCTTGCTTTCGCTTTCAAGAGCTTCTTTGCTGAGTGCAGCCGGTTCCAGATAAATCAATGAGAGAGTAGAACCAAGCTCTGCCGCCTTATTCTCTTTTGATTCCTGCAGCTCTTTACATAGAGTCTTTACAAGTGTCTTTTGACGTCCCCAGGTCGAAAGCAAAATAATGCGCTTTGCCTTTAAGAGCGCATCGTCAGGGCTGCTCTTAATTGCCAGATCAAGCGATTTGTCGGCGCTCCTGAAATAGCTGTTCAGACCGCTGTTGCTCAGATCAATCGGTTTGTGAGCTTTTCCGGACGAATCGCTTATTGGCGTAAGAATTTCATAGGCTTTTGCAATTCCAACATTCACGATGCTCATAAAACGCAGAGTGGTTTCAGCACGCTCTGCGGCCACCATAGAACGCATTTTTGCAGGTCTGCTCTGACCCTTCAGCATTTGGGAAATGAATAACACGCTGCTCAGAGTGCAGGCAACAAGAAGAGCCCTTAAAACATAACTCTGACGTTGCTTATCGCCCCTGCAGAAAGGCAGAAAGGAAAGCAAAAGCAGCACGAGCAAAAGCAAAGAACTGGAGCTTGAAAAAGTGGGCACGAACAAATCGTCCAATCATAGTAATGATAGGACTATTCTACTCCACTGCCACCGCCGAAGTTAGGACCGAATTCACCCATTTCACCGAAGCCGGAGAACTCGCCGAAGTCACCGAAGCCTTCCATACCGGCAAATTCCGTACCAACGTCATAGAGGAAGCTTTCATTGTCCTCGGCAAAGAAGCCGGGATCAGCCTTGGGAACGCTATCTGGATAGTAGCCCCAGGGAAATCCTCGTTGCAACTTACGACGCAAGAGGAAGCGGGGAAGCTTGACCAGACCCAGTCCTAAAACCAGGAGAGTCACTCCTATGAATTCCGTGAGCAGAATGTTAGACCACTGCAACATAGCTTTGGGATGACCCCTCTATCCTGGAAACTAATCCACCTTCGGGAAGATTAAGTCGAGAAGGGGAGAAAGTCAACAGAAGGGTGGTGGAATTACGACTGCAGCTGAGGCTCAGGCTTCAACATCGCTCAACAATGCAACTTTTTGATTACCTACCTGGTTAACAGTCATGCGCGGAGACTGGCTGCGTTTGAACTGCTCTATGTAACGTCTTAGAGCTTCTCTTATTAAGTCTGAACGATTCCGGTGCTCTATTTGAGCGACAAAATCAATTTGTTCGAGCAATCCGGGAGGAAGAGCCACGAGTACTTTCTTTGGCATGCGCGACCTTAGTTTATATGCAATTTGTGGGATCTATTACGAAAGATGAATTTGAGTTGCTTCGCGAGGACAGGCTCCTGACGAAGTAACTGATTACTGGATACAATCTACACTCATCACAGAGCTTTTTGAAGAGGCGAAACGCCCATAACACGCTGAAAGCTCGAAACTAATATAAAAGGTTTTTTGGAAAGCTGGAAATGGCGACTGCACAAGATCATCACAGCAAGCGGGTTTTCAAAGAGTGTTGCAAAAACTGCACATGGTTTACCAGCCTGCACTTTCAAGCAAGGGTCTGTGAAATCCCTGATTAAAAGCCAATCTCAGGAAGCGACACTCTCGAATTGGGCACTACTCAAATGTCTCCGGCTGAAAAACACAAACTAACCGCCAATATCAAAGCCCAGGGTTGCGCTGCAAAACTGAGTCCTCTGGAACTGGCTCAAATAGTCAAATCCCTGCCGAAAGTCAAATCTGAAAACTTGCTTTGCGGCACCGATAATTTTGAGGATGCAGCAGTTTACAAATTTTCCGATGAGCTTGCCATAGTTTCGACAATTGATTTTTTTCCGCCGCTCATTGACGACCCTTATCTTTACGGGCGTATAGCCGCTGTCAATGCGCTGTCCGATGTATATGCAATGGGAGGAAAGCCGCTTCTGGCACTCAATGTTTTCTGCTTTCCAAGCTGCGACTATCCATTGACACTGGCCGAGGAAATTATTCGCGGCGGCGCCTCAGCCGTTGATGAAGCCGGATGTCTGCTGGTTGGAGGTCATTCAATTCAAGCACCGGAACCGATATATGGATTGTCGGTAATCGGTACGGTATCGCCGCAAAGAATCCTGACAAATGCAGGCGCAAAGGAAGCTGACAAAATTGTTCTCTGTAAGCCGCTGGGAATGGGAGTCGGCTTACTTTCGCATAAAGGCGGCATGCTCAGCGAGAACACATATAAGGAATTGATTTCAAATCTTTGCCGCCTTAACGGACCATGCCTGGAAATTGCTCTCAAATACGACTTGCACGCAGCCACCGATATCACGGGCTTTGGACTGATAGGACATTTGCACGAAATGGCTAAAGCAAGCGGCTTAAAAGTCCGTCTGAATAGCAAGGAGCTTCCACTTCTTCCGGAAGTACTACAGTGTGCAGAACAAGGTCTCGTACCGGCGGCAGCGTATGCAAACAGAAAAGCATATTCGGAAATTTCAAGAATTGACGAATCCGTAGATCTGGCACTCAGTGATCTGCTCTTTGATCCGCAAACTTCAGGGGGCCTGCTTTTTTCCGTAAGCGCAAGAGAGGCTTTTCAACTTGCAGAAGAACTCAAGCAAGCGGAGTGGCCGGCAAAAATTATCGGGGACTTCCTTGCCGGTGAATCCGGACTTATAGAGGTGTTTTGATATGAACGAAAAACTCGACTTGCGAGGTAAACTCTGCCCGGAGCCGGTAATTGCTACAAAAAAAGTACTGGACAAAAAGGAAGTCGAGTCCATCGAAGCACTGGTCGACGATGAAATTTGTGTGGCTAATTTAGAACGACTGGCACGAAGCCAGAAAGTACATATAAGCGTCAAGAAAGAAAGCGGCTTTTATGCCGTCAGCCTCTCCCGCAATTTGCAAACTCAAGCCGATGCGAATATTGCCGGACTTCCTGAAGCCGGTCAGGGAGCGCCGGACAATAGCAAAACAGGGACAGTACTTTTCATCACCAGAGAAACCCTCGGCGAAGGCGATGCGGAATTCGGAAAAACATTGCTTGGCGTTTTTCTCCAATCTATGTATGAATCGGGTCATAAACCAAGAGCAATTCTTTTAAGCAATAGCGGCGTAAAACTACTGAGCTCAAGTTCAAGCAGCAAGAAAGTTCTGGAAGACTTCAAAGCAGGCGGCAGCGAAGTTCTTGCTTGTGGGCTCTGCGTGGAGTTTTACGGCTTGAAAGCTGAGATTGCAACAGAGCAAATCACAAACATGTTTGCAATTTGCGAATACTTGAATGCGGCAGACAAGTTGATTCAGCCTTAGAAAACTTCAGTCATGCCCGAAGTCTGATTTGAAGACCTTCAAGAAGAGCACGATTGATCCTACAGCAAAGAGGATCAATAGAATGACGGCAAAATCGCAAGATCCCATAATCAGGTTTCTGAGATTGTAGATTTGTCCCATGACTCAAAAACCTCTGAAGCGCTCAATTTGGAGTTTATC
>JAIEPM010000671.1 GCA_019748395.1 Candidatus Obscuribacterales bacterium | reverse complement strand
TGCTGTTTGTGCGGCTGCGCAAGGACCGTGCAGGGAGGCTTGTCAGGTGCTGCTTGAGCAAAGGCAGTTCGTGTAACTTCGCAGCCGTAACCCCTGTGCCCATCTTTTTTGAATTCTTTTGGTTTTTCGACCTCCTACGAGATGAACCAGTAAAAGAGGGAAAAGTAAGAAGAGCACCGGTTGCCCGGCGCTCCTCTATTTTGAAACCAGACCGGTTTCACTTGTTCAGTTTCAAGCAGAGCAAGCCGCAGTCGAAGCTTCACCAGCTTCCGGAGTCTCAGCTTTGCTGCTTTCGTCTTTTGCCGAAGCTGTTGCCGGGGTGGGCGGTGGTGAGTGTTTGACCACGCAATTCACCTGCTTTTTGCCGACGAAAAGTTTGTAAACGGGGCAACGTTTTGCGACGCCCTGAAGTTTGCTCAGCTCATCGCTGCTCAAGTTTCCTTCAAGCTCGAGTTCTTCGGTGAGCCGGGGCATTTTCGTGCCGGGGGTGTCCGGGTCGTCGATGCTGTCTTCGGTGATTGTGACGCGCACAGCCTTGAGATCCATCGATCTGCTTTTCGCATACATCTCGACGGTCATGGCCACGCAGCCCCCTAAGCCTAGAAGAAAAATTTCGTGGGGGGTGGCTGCCTGGTCGCCACCATTGCTTGCCAGGGGCGCATCGGTGAAAAACTGGTGTTGGCGGGCGCTTAATCTGTGCATGTAGAGTTGCCCGCTCAGCCACTCTACAGAGACTCGTGTGCTCATTTTTTTGTCCTCAAAATAAGGGGGACCTGAGCCAATCTCAGGTCCCCCGGGTTTCGTGAATTAGTCGTTGTGTTTGAAGCCGTCGGAAAGAGCCGCTTGCATGGCGTCGTTCACGACTTTGAGCATCGCGACGCGGCTGTAGCGCTTGTCTTCGGACGAGATGATGTACCACGGTGCGTAGGGAGTGCCGGTCAGGTGAATCATCTCGTTGGCAACGAGCGTGTAGTCGTCCCACTTGTCGCGTGCGGAAGTGTCGTCGTCGCTGTACTTCCAGGGCTTCTCTTTCTTGCGCTTGTCGAAGCGGCGGCCCTGCTCGTCATAGCTGATATCCATCCAGACTTTGACGATCACGGCGCCTTGACGAGCCAACATCCAATCGAAGGTGCGGAGCTCGGAGTAGGAGCGCAGCTTGGTGGCTTTGCCGATGATGCCTTTCACCGGTTCGGCGAGCACGCGCTCGTACCAGCTGCGGTCGAAAATGCGGACCTGACCGAAGCGGGGCATGCGGTCGAAAGCGAAGAAGCGCCAGAGATACGGGTGCGCCAGCTCGTCATCGGTGGGCGCTCCGATCGGAATCCACTGCAGCATCTTCGCGTCGTAGTCGCAGGCGATCATGATGCGTTCTGCTGCACCGCTTTTGCCTGCGCCGTCGCGGCCTTGCAGAACGATGATCAAAGCGCGACGCTTCTCACGGAACTTTCGGACCAGCTTGTTGAAACGCTCTTCTTCCTTGTCGAGCTGCTTCTCGTAGTCTTTCTTCTTCTCGATGCTGAGCTTGTGGTTGACGGCTTTCAGGTAATCGGGGTATTCGAGTCCTTCGCCGAAGGGTTCGCTTGGGGCGCCCTGACAGCGGGTGATTTTCATGGCGCCGTTGTCGAGCAGGACGTAATCCGTTCCTGCAACAGGTGTCTTCAGTTTTGGCATTTTAGTAACCTTTCCGGGGTTTAGAGCGTGAAGAAACTCAGCCGCGATAAAGTGAAGCCAGATAGGCTGCGCGGAAATTGCACAGCGGCTGATGCCTGGCTTCTTCTTCTCTATCTGTGGGCTGTTACTGCTTGGGCGTAAACTGATATGGAGTAGAACTTCTGATTGACGCTTATAACTACGAGATTTGAGCTCTGATTCTCAATCAGGTTTGCCGCTTGAAAATGGGGCGTCGGCGTCCGGAAAGCGCTTTTATCAAAGCGTTTTGGGAAGCGCCTCTTGACGATTCCTGAGAATGAAATGTTGAAAACTATGCGCGCATCTTTAACGAAGTTTGCGCTAGCACTTGGTAAGCACGGGCTTCATTGCTGAAAGACCCAGGTCATATCGACCCATCTGCAAAAGAAGAAAACAACAATAATCAGGCCGAAAAACAACCAGAACAATTGAACAAAGGTTAGTTCTTCCGGATCGATCATCTATAATCTGGTCCACGTTTCCTGTTTTTAGTATTCAATCATCAATTGTTGCCAGGAGCAACTTAACCAAGAGGAATTCATTGTGGCTGATGTTCCCAAACCAATTTCGATTTTTATGTGCGAACGAGTCTTGCGGGACGTTTTGCGTCCCGATGCAATCACTCTGGTTAATATCCACTCCACAATGAGTGTGCAGGCTTTTCCGGCAATAGTGCCGCTGGTTTTCGCTTATGCCGAAGTTACCGGCTCTAATCAGGAATTCACATACCAGTTTAAGTTTGTGGATAACAAGAATGAAGTGATGGCTGTTTCAAACGTGCAAAAAGTTGCAGCCTCACCGAACAAACATCTTTCACACAAGCTGATCGGTGCTTTTCAGGGGCTGGTATTTCCAGATCAGGGCAATTTCAACCTGCTTTTGGCTCTTGACGGCAAAGACGTTGCCGCAATGGATTTCCAGGTCTTAATGGTAACGCAGGAAACCGTCGCCTAAAGCATTTGCTGTAATCAGTGTTTTGCTGAAGCGTTTTTTGCTTTCGGGTTTCTTTGAGTTGGAGCTTTTGTTGCAGCTTGTGCCGCTGCCAGCTTGGAGTTCGCTTCTTTGACCTGCGGAAAGTCCGGGTAATAGCGATTCAGCTGTGCCAGCAAGAGCTTCATGCCGGCGCGATTTCCTTCAGACTCGAGCAGTTTGTATTTAGACCAGAGGGCTTGCCAGTTAGATGGATCGAGCATTAGAGCTTGATCGATGAATTTGCTGCCTAGTGGGCTTTTGCCTGTTTTAAGCATGGCCGTGCCGAGTGCCGCGAAAATACTGCCATCCATAGGGGCGCGACTGAGAGCCTTTTTTAGAAGATTTTGAGCCGAAATCAAATCGGTGTTGCTTCTGGGAGCGTTCAAATAGAGCATGGCCCACTGGGCAAGAATCTGTCCTTCTATGGCTTTATTGCGTGATTCCTGGGCAATTTTCGCGGCGCGTTCGTATTCTTTTCCGGACATATCAAGAAAGCGACTTTCTTTTTGGATGTTATATCTGTCGGCGTAGAGCCCGGAGAGCTTTGCTAAAGCCAGTGCCTCTGCTGCTTTCACACCTTTATCCCGAGCTGAATTTTGGATTTTTTCATAGCTTGCAGTGGCATTGTCGATGTTTCTTGTTCGCAAATAGGTGCGTTCGGCCTCTTCTATTTGAGAAAGAAATACTTCGAGACTTTGTTTATCGTCGGGAATCTCGATGATCAAGCGATCATTTCGATAGTCAACATTGAGAGTGGTCATGCTCCAGATTGGATTTCCTAAAATCCCCATGGAACTGGCGCTGAAGAGTCCAGCTGGAGCACTGTTGCCGCGCTCCGGCTGCACGGCGAAAACCGGGTTCTTAATAGTGAATCCGCCCAATTTCAAGTCTTTGAGCTTGATTGAGCCGATGCTGGTTTTTTGACCATCGAGTCCATGTATCTGACCCACAGGAAGCACGGCGCCCATGTTCAGCTTGCTTGCCAGTGAATAAGGCAAATTATTGAAAGCGGCACCGGTATCAACAAGGAAATTCATTGCTTTACCATCAAGAATGCCGTTTACCACAAGTCCGGTGGAAGCAAATACCGGACTTGTGGCTACAACTATGGCTTTGTCCGGCACGTTGACGTTGCGTGGATCTGAAAGAATCAGTTTCTTGTTTTGAAAATCTATGCCCAGCAGAAATCTTTTGAGTATGTTTGCGCCAATCAGCCCGGCTGGTCTTTGTCCAATTGCCGCAGAAAACGAGGAAAGATCAGTGACCAGTGTTGATACATTTTCGATCGAAAGTTCGCCGATCTGTATTTTGTCCAGTTTTGTATAGCTGAGCGGAACGGCTTTGGCACCGGCTGTAACGCTGAATGTATGTACTGTGGTTGGTGCTAAGTTCTGAGCAGTTGCTTTATCAATTACTGTTTGACTGGCACCGGTGTCGACAATGAATTTGGCTTCGTTGCCGCCATTTATCCGGGCTCCAATAATTATTTCATTGCCTGAAAACTCAAAGGGAACAGTAACAGGTCCATTTTCCAAACGTGAGTAACGGCTCTCTTCCGGCATGCGGAAGAGTTCATCGCTGATGCCGTCATCAACCGTGACTGCTTCTAAATCTGCTTCCTGTGTCTTCTTGTCGTATAAGGATTCAACAATCTTGAAAGGCGTGGGAAATCCAAGGATGTTTCGGTAATCGAAATAGTCGACGGTTTTTAGCGTTTCGACGCCTTGCTCAGTGTCCAGTGCCATGTACTGACTTCTTTGCACGAGTCTGCTCAGAGGGTCGATGAAAAAGCTAGTGGCTTTGCCGTCCGGAGCTTGAAGTTTTAGAACGTCGCAGTTTTTGCCGTTGACTGTTTGAGGCGCTAAAAGCTGCAATTTATAGGTAGGATCGTCGAGCTTATCAAGCGCGTTTAAGCCGCGCTTCATCTCGTCGCTCATCCGCGCTACTGTTTTATCGTCTTCGCGACTTACCCAATCGCCAGTTCTGCTCCAGCCGACTTTTCCGTCAAAAGCAGTGACTTTTTCTTGTCCCAGAAGTTGCATTTCAATGCGCAATTTATTTCCTTTACTCAGGAAAATGCAGTCGAAGCTGTTGGAAGAAGCAGAAATGCTTGAAAGGTTGTGGAGTGTGCCTTTGCTTCTGCAGCCTCTGTTCAGCATTTCTTTGATTTTTGCCATGCCGCCGTAAGCCGCCGCTAACTGATTTGCCAGTTCAGCGGCACTTGAAGCTGTGCCGGAGACTTTGCTGCTTTCAGCAGCTTCAGCCCTCAAGCCTGTTTCTGAGAGGGAGGGAAAGAAACTTAGTAAGAGTAAAAGGGCAATAGCTTTTGAGTGCAGAAAACTCATGTCTATCCTTGATACGCAGAAAGCGTTTTGATTATCCCAGAAAAGAGAGAGGCGCGTATAATTATTGTCCGTCCCCGAGGGAGCTTCGATGAAATCAATCACAGAAACCAGTGTTATTGAAACTGTGCAGGATTACCGCAGCTGGAGGTCCAGTCTGATTGAAGCCGGTTCGCAACGTCCTCTGCTTGGTTTTGTACCGACCATGGGCGCTCTGCATGATGGTCATATGACTTTGATTCGTCGGGCAGTGCGCGAGTGTCAGCATGTGGTGGTTTCCACTTTTGTAAATCCGCTGCAATTTGGTCCGGGGGAAGATTTCGACAGATATCCCCGCACTTTCGATAAAGACCTGGCTCTTTGCCGAGAAGCCGGGGCGGCTGTAGTGTTTCATCCATCAGTGGACGAACTCTATGCTTCGGGGCATCAAGGCAATACAACTGTTATTCCGCCGGCGGCTTTGACAGACAGGCTCTGTGGCAGTTTCAGACCAGGTCATTTTGTTGGTGTCGCAACAGTTGTGATGAAATTGTTTTCGATAGCTCAGGCTACCCAAGCGTATTTCGGCGAAAAAGATTACCAGCAGCTGACTATAATCCGCCGTATGGTGGCAGATCTGAACGTGCCCACAGAAGTGGTGGCGGTGCCGACTGTGCGTGAATCAGATGGTTTGGCTCTCAGTTCACGCAATGTTTATTTGAATTACGATGAACGCAAGCGAGCACCTGAGTTATACAGAACTTTGTGTGTGGTGCGAGAAGAATCAATTTCCGGTCGACGAACATTGGAAGAAGCTCTTCGTATAGCTCGCGAAAAACTGAGTAAGGTTCCGGAATTTGCGTTGCAGTATCTGGAAGCTTGCGATCCAAACACGCTGGAGCCTTTGAAAGAGCTGAAAACGCCGATGGTTTTGCTTGTAGCTGCTAAGCTCGGCTCTGTTCGTTTGATCGACAACTTGATTGTTAATTAGCCGACAACTTAGAAAATAAGATTCTCTTTCAGCTCTCTGCCGACCTTAGCGATGCGAGAGTGTCGCTCGGTTTTCATCAGCTCTTTGATCGTCGGGTTACCGTGAGAACTGTCTTCAATAAAGTCTTTAGCAAAATCTCCTGTTTCAATGCGCTTGAGTACGCGAGCCAACTGCTCGCGAGTGTTGGAGTTGATGATTTGCGGTCCTGCCAGCGCCGAACCGTATTTAGCCGTATTTGAAATTGCGGCTCTCATGCCGTCAATTCCTTGCTGAAAAAGCAAATCTGCAATCAATTTCACTTCTTTCAGGCATGAAATATAGGCTAGCTCGCTCTGGTAGCCCTGGCTTACAAGCGTGTCGAAGCTGGCTTTGATCAATTCGGGCAGTCCACCGCAAAGCACCGCTTGTTCGCAGAATAAATCTGTTACCGTTTCTTCCTGGAAGCTTGTTTTAATCGCACCAGCTCTGGTGGCGCCGATCCCGTGTGCGTAAGACAGGCAGCGCTGCCAGGCCATGCCGCTTGCATCCTGTTCTACGGCGATGAGTGCCGGCAGCCCAAGCCCTTCCTGATATAGGCTGCGCAGCTGTCTCCCCGGGCCCGTGGGGGCTACTAATATGATGTCGCTGTCGGTGGGAAGCGAGATGGTTTTATGGTGAACTGCAAAGCCGTGGGCAAAAACAAATGCAGTTCCTTTTTTTGCGTTAGGAAGAATTTCTTTGCTCACGACCCTTGGCATCTGCTCGTCAGGAAGCAGGACTGCGATTAAATCTGCGCGGGCTGCGGCTTCTGGAATTTCAAAGAAGGGCATGCCGTCGTCTTTTGCTTGTTGACAACTCTTGCTACCAGCTCTGGTGCCGGTTATGACGTTTAGCCCGCTGTCTTTAAGGTTCAAAGCGTGGGCCCGGCCTTGGTTTCCGTATCCAACTACGGCCAAAGTTAAATTTTCAAGTGAAGAAAGATCACACTGCTTGTCATAAAAAATATCTGCCATGGAGTATCTTGAAATGCCTTCGCCTGGCGGCTTATGTATATTCGGAATGAATCTTGCATTGTACTATTGACCCCCTTTTCTGATTAAAGGTTTGTTAGTAAATATTGTTTTGTTGAAACATCCTGACTATTCTATTAGTCTGACCTAATGTCCGGTTGCCGTGAGCCAAGCTCTTAGCGACCGATAAGGAGAAGGTTATGCAGAATCTAGCTCTTGCAATCGAGGCCCCGATGCCATGTCAAGAAGTGGACATAGTCAGCACCGGGGTTGAAAGCCTGGCTGTGGCAGCGTTGCTCTCATCTCGCGGTCGCGCTGTGCGTTTCACACAGCAGGGTGTCACCGTTCCAGATCAGCTCCTCATTCGTGGCGGCTCGGTCAATTACAAGGCTGGTCGCTTGCAGCTCGGCGCTTCTGCGCCCGAGCAAGGCAGACGCAGCTCCGATCTCTTATTGGTCTGCGGCAAAGCCGGTGACTACCGCAAAGCACTGAATATGGTGGCGGAAATGCTTTGCCCCGGTCAAACCGTGTTTATCGTTGATGCGCCTCTGGGGACGGCCTTTGAACTTTCCTGCATGATTTACAAGCTGCGCAAGCGCATGGCAGTCAACATTATTGAAATGAGCCCGCTCTTTGAAGAGTGCCGTTTTGAAGGACGAGCGCTCGAAATAATCGGCTTGCGCGAGCAGGTGCCGATTTGCGGCAGGTCGGTTAATGAAACGCGCAGTGGTCTGGATATCGGCAGGCAGCTGTTTACAGGGCTCGTGCCCGCATCCAATGTGCTTGAACGTGGTTTATCCGACCCGGCTCGCATCATGCGAATCGCCTTGCAAGCTTTCCATCTTGAACGTCTTGCCAAAGGACTGGCTAAGCCCTGGGCTTTGAGCAGCGAGCAAGAAGCGAAGTTGAAGGAAATGGAGCAGGAAATTCAGGCTTTGGGCCGCTTGTTCAATGTTCATGTTACTGAAGCTGCTGCTGCAACTCACGATTTCAGCGACAATCTGGAACGTGAAAAGCAAGAGCTTGAAATTTCAGTTTCTGAAACTCTGGTGCTTTTGTCCGACCTTGCAGGCGTGGCCTATCAGTCTGTTCCCTGCATCGACATGATCATAGCCCTTGCTTCCAAAACGCTAGGCAAAGATCTCCGAGCTGAAAGTCGCAAGCTCAGTGATCTGGGTCTTGTAGGAATGGATCTGCGCGAAATTATCGAACTGGTTAACAGCTAGAACTTTCAAGTTGAGCAGCCAGTTTAAGCGCGCCGCCGGCAAGTATTGAGGTGCCGTAAATCAAGGCGTTTTCGTCAATGTCGAAAGTGGATGTGTGGATTTCTCGAAGGCTTCCTTCAATGCCGCAGCCTACAATTGCAAAAACCGATGGTATTTTGCTGGTATAAAAACTGAAATCTTCGGAGCCTAACTCAAGGGGCAAATCCAGGACACTGTTTGAGCCGATCATTTGCTGGGCTGCTTCTTTGACCTTCTTTGTCATTTGTTCATCACTGACAAGTGTCGGGTTCTCGTGTTGATATTTGAGGCTGAGTTTGCCGCCGTAAGCTTCAAGCATTTTTTCCATGCGACGTATTTCGGCCTCGAAAAATGGGCTGAGCCCTTCTTCGAAATATCTTATTGTTCCGGCCAGTTCCACTTCGTCAGCGACAATGTTTGGTCTAAAAGTATTGCTGCGAATTCCGCCGACTGTAAGAACTGCCGGTGCTAGTGCCGATTTGCGTCTCGAAATCAAGGTCTGCAACGACTGCACGAAATTGCATGCCAGT
>JAIEPM010000369.1 GCA_019748395.1 Candidatus Obscuribacterales bacterium | reverse complement strand
TACGGAAGTGCGAGATTCCGAATCAACGCTTGCTTTGGTAGAGTCCACGCTGCTGAAACAGGGTTTTGTTTCACCCGGTGATTCGATGATTATTACAGGCGGTTTGCCGATTGCGGCGCGCGGCGCTGCCAACTTCGTCAAGCTTTCTGTGATCCCGGCTAAGCCCAGTCCACGCTATCGCGAAACAAAAGGGATTTGAGCTTTTCAAGCAAGATCGCAAAAAAAATCAAGACGGCGCCTCTTTCAATCGCTAAAATCAAGCTATTCGATTGAGAAATGTGTGCAGGGTTCAAGCAGAATAAGTTGTCGGAGAAGCCTAAATCAAATCTTGTTCTTGATGCTGTTCGTTATATCGAATTGCATCTCGACGAAGATTTGAATCCGTCTCTTGTTGCAACTCAAATAGGTTACTCGGAATTCCATTTTCATCGAATCTTTCTGGCCGCGCTTGGAGAATCGGTAAGTGAATATATCCGCAGACGGCGGCTGCATGAGGCGGCTCGACGTTTAGTTCAAGGTGATGAGAGCATCATGAATCTGGCTCTGAGATGCAAGTTTGAATCACAAGAAGCCTTCACCAGGGCTTTCAAAAAACAATTCGGTGAGACACCGGGCCGCTTTCGAAAACAAATTCTTGAATCCTTTGGACCTGCAAAAACAGGATTGAAGGAAGCTACTCAAAAAACTTGCTGGAGGGATATGGAAATGGAATGCAAGATCGTAAGCAGAGAAGCTGAGTATGCAATCGGTATGGGGGGCAGCTTCATTCCCAAAAGCGTTCCTGCTATTAATGCTTTGTGGAACCGCTTCCTGTCGCGCTCGGGCGAAATAAAGCAGAGTAAAGCCGGACTTGCTTTGGGTATATGTTGCAATGCACATCCGGATTTGAAAAAGGAAAATGACGAGTGCATTATTTATGTAGCGGCGTTGCCCGTTGAGCACTTTGATGAAATTGATTTGCCGGAAGGCATGCTCGTATGCAAGCTTGAAGCCGGTCGCTATGCGGTTTTTACGCATAAGGGTCCTCTCAGAAATCTGCCTGAAAGCATCAACTATATATGGGGCGAATTCATTCCAAATTCGAATTTCAAATTTCGAGATGCTCCTGACTTTGAACTATATGACGAGCGATTCGACCCGGATAAGCTCGATGGAGAAATCGACATCTATGTACCGATTGAATAAAAGGCAAAGCTGTTTCGAGCTATTCTTAAGAATAAATCACTGAAAATGGAAATGGTTTTCATTCTATACTAGAGCCAAATTCCTGAATTGCAGAATCGTGGCGCATTGTGGCTCTTGAGAACAATAAAATCGGTCGTCTAATAACGCTCTTGTTTTTGAGCACTCTGTTTTTGCCGCAAAGTTATGCTCAGGATTCAATCCCTGCTTCAAGTCCGACTGCAAGCAGCGCGCCCGAGTCCGGGAAAACTGAAACCGGCAAGGCTGCTCCAGCTCAGGCCAAGCTAGCTCCGGCGGCTCAGGGGTCGGCGCTGGTATTTGGTGTCGTCAGTGATTCCAAAGGCGCGAGAAAGATTGAAGATGCGCACGTCGTTCTTTCCCGATTCGGCGAAGAGCACAAACGTTTTGATATGCACACGGGACCTGATGGCTTGTTCCGCTTTGAGAAAGTGCCGGCCGGTCACTGGACGCTCACTGTTTCAGCAAAGGAAATGCTTTCGCATACAAGCCGAATAGTACTTAAGGCGGCTGAGAGCAAAGAAATAAATATTTCGCTTGAAGATATGGAAAGTGTCGATGTGCTGCGTGTCACAGGTAAGCGTACTCTTATTCATCCGGATCATATCGGCAACGAAACCAATCTTGATCACAAATTCATTTATCAGTATAAAAGCGGAAATGATTTGCGTGATCTGATCAACAGCACACCTGGCGTGCTCAATGACAGTTACGGAAATATGATTACGCGCGGCGAGCACAATGCGATCAACTACGAGATTGATGGTGTGGTTTTGCCTGAATCAGCCGGGGTTTTGCAACAGTCGCAGCTGGTGAGCCCGCGATCCTTGCAAAACATGACTGTAAATATCGGCGGTTATGAGGCCAGTGACGGCGGAGGACCACTGGGGGCGGTGGCACATATGAAGTCATTGCCGATTCTTGCCAAACCGAATTTCAATATAGGGCAGCAAATCGGCGGACCATTGGCCGGTAGCATCTATTACAACGGCAGCAGCGCTTTGAGCCAGAAGCCCGATAGCGTCTGGAATAAGGTGCGTGTCGAATCATCCGGTTCTTTCCAGGGAACTTCCTACAGGCTGGCACCGCCTGTGAAAAACTATGTCAACAATAACGGCTTTGACGTCAACAGTTTTTCCAAGCTCGAATTCCGTCCAACTGAGCGTGATATCCTCCGCTTAACAGCATCCCTGAATGCCACTATTAGTTCTTTGCCGACATCGAGGGGAACTCGTGCGGCCGGTTACCATGGCAGTCAGATTGACGGTCAGCACTATTTGATCGCCAGCTATATACATAAATTCGAAAAGTATCTCGATGAAGCAAACATTCATTTTTTGAACGGATTTTACTATCAAAAATTCAGAACCAGTCTTGCTTTTGATCCTTACCCGAATTTCAATGCCGAACAGCCGCTTTATTCGATAGCTGCTAAGTCCAAAAGATCCAATTATATTTTTTCAGTGCAGGGTAACGTCACCAAAAATATCGCCAAAACACATCATTTTAAGAGCGGCTTTTTGACGGAGCTTCGCCCGGTGAAAACCAATTACAATGCTGTTTATTACAATGCAGATCTGGTCGGCAGTTTGCAGCAGCAAGCCCAGGCTCGTGGCGATATAGCTTCGAACAATTCTGATATTAATTCAACTCTGGCGGCGATTGATGCGGCAAATGCGGCTGCTGATGCGGAAGCTTTGGAAGAACTCAATGCTACGCTCAATGATCTCCTGAGTACAAATGCATCGCTGAGTCCAAATCCTTTTCCTTATGGGGCTATGATTTCTCCCTTCACCGGGCAGCTTGGCGGACCTCAATTTTTAGGACCGGTCGGTCGTTTTCAAGGTTTTCGTTGGCTTCAGAGCGCTTATATTCAAGACAAGATCACACCTCAAAAAGGTGTCTGGAAGCGGCTCACTCTTGACGGCGGTGTGCGCTTTGATATGCAAAGAAGTATCTATGGAAATTCCTTGCCTCTTGCTCAGACTATTGCATCAGTACCGGGCGTGCAACCGTTTTCACTGGCGCCTTATATGAGCAAGAAATTGACTGACGCGCAAGCCAGCGGCAGGTATGGAGCGACTTTTGTAGTGGCGAAAAACACGGTTTTGCGTGCTTCTTATTCGGACATTTTTACGCCCACTCCGGTCGATTACTTTCTCACCCCATATCTTGTGACTGAGCCGAATGTCGGCGGGATTTTCGAAGGCACTCCCAGACCCTTGCATGCTACAAGGGGAAGATTAGTGGATAGCAGCATTGAAACTCAAATCGGTCCACGTTTTTCCAGTCGCAGCAATCTTTTCTGGAAAGAACTTTCCAATTTTGGTGATTCGGGCGTGGTCGGAAATCTACCGCTCTATAATCGACTGACTAATTCTGCTCAAAATGCTTATGGTGTGGAAATCCGAATTGATTTGAAATCGGCAAAAGACGGCTACGGCTTTAACGGCTTCCTGTCAAACACGGTGCAGGTCGCTTATCTGCGTGGCTTAAAAGTTCCGACCGGTGGATTTTACACATCGCCTGGTCTGAGTTCGGAAAAATTTGCAGATCATGATCGCCGTTTATCTTCAGTTGTGGGCCTTGGTTATAAAAGCCGACAAAACTGGTGGGTTTTGCTCAGCACTCAGATTCTGACCGGCTTGCAGGATTCGCGAGATCCGGAACTATACGGACCTCACAATGCAAGGACTCCGGCTTTTACAAACATGTCTATAAGCTGCGGTTATCAGCCGAATGCCAAAACTTTGAAAAAGCATCCATATTTGCCTTCGTCCTTTGACGTTCGCATCGAGAATGCTTTGAATCAGAGAATTCCGGTGAATCTGGGGAGTCCGTTTCAGGGTACAAGATATAGTTTGCCGATCAGAGTTCTGGCCGGATTCGCCTGGCAGCTTGGTCCGCCTGAAGCTAAGTTGAGCTCCAGGCCTCATCCCAACTCGGTTGTGCTAAAACCGTCTGCCTTGCAAATTTGAGCGAATCTGAAAACTCAATTTAGAGATTCTATCTGACCGGCAAGAATTTGCTCGTGACCGTAAAGAAGTCTCTAGCGACTGGCCCATCCGGGTGCTGCCCAGGCGCGATTGTTCCAGGCGCCTAAGTTAGTTTTGATCAGTCCCACATCTTCATTATTCAGATCCGCTAATTCGTCCTTTTCGAGCTCCAAGTCTGCAGTCTGCGTTTTGATTGTGATGATGCCCGCCCAGACCTTGCTGAAATCGGATTCTTCTTCAGTCATAGTTAAATTGAGATTGTTGTTGGTAATTTGAGTCATGTGCGAATCATGCCACTTATTTGTGACAGAGATTTGACAGGAAAGACCAAATTCCTTAATTCTCAGACTGAAAGATGCAAGCTAAAGTTGACCGCTGGCGATGGGCGGCTGGGAATCAAGTGCTTGGTTGCTTAAGACCAAATATCCGCAGACAGGATCTTCTTTCATTATGTATTGCTGTCTGGCAGTTTTGACACCAAGAAGCTGCTCAAGCAATTTTGATTCAAGAACACAGAGCTGTTTGTACTTGCTTGCAAGATTATGTACTGCGCAATGTTGTTGATATATAAAGTAGTTGCCATCGTCTAATGCTTTGAAGTCTGTCATATATCCGTTTTCTGAGAATATTTTTACGACTTCCTGAACTCGCTTGGGCAGGGGCAGCTTTTCAAGGCTGGGAAGCAGCTTCTTAAGCAGCGCTTCGTCTCGCATTTGCAGGAGTTCCATGACGCCTTTATGCCCTTTGGCATCATAAACGGCATCGAGAATTTCAAATGCAAAGTTGTTTATAGCTGACGGGAACAGGGATTCGGCTTTCGGGCTCAATCGATAGCGATAAGTAGGTCTGCCCCGGCTCTGGCGCACCAGGCGGCATTCGACCAATCCGTCTTTCTGCAGCCCGGAGAGGTGGCGACGCACGGCCATGGATGTCACCCCCAGCGCCTCGCAAAGATCAGCAACAGTCATCTCGCTGCTGCGTTTCAGGTAGAAAAGCACCGCCTGATGAGTGTTTTCGGGACTTTCGTTGAGAGGTGGGGTGAGCATCTAAATGCAATCTCTAAATTGGTACCGCTTGATAAATGATACTCTTTCTCTCTAATTGACCATTTTCGGGTGGCGAAATAAACCTTAAGCAGGATGGGTCAGCAGAGATAATTTTGATACTATTATATCTGTAAAGTCCGATCTGTTTAGCTTTACTGCATCTCACAAATTCATAGAAGCCACGAAAATGGCTCAAACAGGTTCAAAATGACAAGTAAAACTCCAATCCTCCAGATCAAAAACCTGCACGTCGAAGTTGAAGGCAAAGAAATTCTCAAAGGCGTCAACCTCACGGTCAATGCAGGCGAAGTCCATGCTCTCATGGGGCGTAACGGTTCCGGGAAATCGACCCTCTCCTATACCTTGATGGGTCACCCGCGCTACACCGTGACCAGCGGCTCTGTAGAATATCGTGGTCAGGATTTGCTGGCGATGAGCGCCGACGAAAGAGCAAGACATGGCATGTATCTCGCTTTTCAATACCCGGTTGCGATTCCCGGAGTTTCGGTTTCCAATTTTTTAAGAGCTACAGTCAAAGCCCGTCGTGGCGGTGACATTCCTGTGAAAGAATTCCGCAAAGAGCTGAAAGAATGCATGGCTAAGCTCGGCGTTCGAGACGAATTTCTCTCTCGCTATGTCAATGACGGCTTCTCCGGCGGTGAGAAGAAACGTCTGGAAATCTTGCAAATGGCAATGCTGAAGCCGGAAATGGCCCTTCTTGATGAAACAGACTCCGGTCTCGACATCGACGCTTTGCGCACTGTTGCCGAGGGTATCAACGCCCTTCACAACAAAGACAACGCAGTTCTTCTGATCACCCACTATCAAAGAATGCTGGATTACGTCGCTCCGGGATTCGTTCATGTGATGCAGGGTGGTCAAATCGTTAAGTCCGGCGGAAGCGAGCTTGCACTGGAGCTTGAAGCACAAGGTTACGATTGGGTAGCCAAAGAATTCGCATCCAGTGGTGCAAACTAGACGTCCAAGGAGGCAAACATGGTGGCTGAATTATCCAGAGATGAAATGCTTCACAGCGTGAAAGCCGACTATAAGTACGGCTTCCACATGAGTGAAGAAGATTATGCGTTTAAGTCCGGCAGAGGACTTACACGTGAAATCGTCACGCAGATCTCGCGGATGAAAAATGAGCCTGAATGGATGCTCAAATATCGCCTGAAAGCACTCGACATATTCTTGAAAAAGCCGATGCCGAGCTGGGGCAATACGGAGATGTTGAACGATATTGATTTCGCCAACATTCATTACTTTGTGCGTGCTACTGAAAAACAGGGGCGTGACTGGGAAGAAGTTCCCGATTCAATCAAGAAAACTTTCGACCGTCTTGGAATTCCTGAAGCTGAACGCAAGTTCCTGGCCGGTGTCACGGCTCAGTACGAATCTGAAGTCGTTTATCACAGCATTCGTGAAGACCTTGAAAAACAGGGTGTCGTTTTTCTGGATATGGACACAGCTCTTCGTGAGCATGAAGACATTGTGCGCGAGCACTTCGGCACTGTCATTCCATCTGCAGACAATAAGTTCTCGGCTTTGAACTCGGCTGTCTGGTCGGGTGGCAGCTTCGTATGGGTGCCTGCCGGTGTAAAGGTCGAAATTCCGCTGCAAGCATATTTCCGCATCAACACTGAAAACATGGGTCAGTTTGAGCGCACTCTGATCATTGCCGAGCCCGGCAGCTACGTTCACTATATTGAAGGTTGCACGGCTCCGACTTATTCCAGCGACTCCTTGCACTCGGCTGTGGTTGAGCTCATTGCTAAACCCGGTTCGCATATTCGCTACACGACCATTCAGAACTGGTCCAACAATGTATATAACCTGGTCACCAAACGGGCTGTTGCTCATGAAGCTGCAAAAGTTGAATGGGTAGACGGTAATCTGGGTTCCAAGCTAACTATGAAATATCCGGCCATCTATTTGATGGGACCGAAAGCTCATGGCGAAGTGCTCTCAATTGCTTTTGCCGGAGAAGGGCAGCATCAGGACGCCGGTGCCAAAATGGTTCACCTGGCTCCTGACACCACTTCCATCATTGTTTCCAAGTCTATTTCCAAGGATGGCGGGCGCACTTCTTATAGAGGGCTGGTCAAAGTTTATCCCGGTGCTACTAACGTCAAATCGTCGGTGCGCTGCGATGCGCTTTTGATGGATGAGGATTCACGCTCCGACACTTATCCGACCATGGAAATCGACGAAAAAGATGTCACCATCGAACACGAAGCAACCGTTTCGAAAGTCGGCGAAGACCAGCTCTTCTATTTGATGAGTCGTGGTCTGACGCAAGAAGAAGCAACCACAATGATTGTAAACGGTTTCTTTGAGCCTTTTACGAAAGAATTGCCGCTGGAATATGCCGTTGAGCTCAATCGCTTGATTGCTCTCAATATGGAAGGTTCTGTCGGCTAAAGAGAAATAGCAATTGCCGGTGAGCTGAAGCTCGCCGGCCAGGAATAAACGAGTCAGGAGAGATGGCAGAATTAGAGACGACCAATACGATAGCCAAGCAAACTGTAGAAGAACTGGCTTCCAGGCTTGCTGAGCCCACATGGTTGGTGGATAACAGGCTTTCTGCCTGGGAAGCTTATTACAAAACGCCGATGCCCACCGACAGGGATGAAGGATGGAAGCGAACTGCTATCGGGAATCTTGATCCGTCCATGCTCAGGACCATAAATATTCCTGCTGCTGTTGAAGTTGATAAAGTTCCGGCTCAGGCGAGCTGGCTTTCGGCAGCACTGGCGCATTTTAAGGAACTCTCCGGAGTTCTGGTGCAGAGTGTCAAGAAGCCCGGCAGCTTTGTTCTTGATAAAAATCTGGCTTCAAAAGGAGTGCTTTTTTGCGATATTGCCACAGCGATCGTGAAGCATGCCGATAAAATTCAGCCTTATCTAAGCACAGCTGCAAACGCCGAAGAAGACGGCAAGTTTACTTTGCTTTCCAGAGCTCTCTTTAATTGCGGACTTTTCCTCTATGTGCCGAAAGGGGTTGAAATCAACGCGCCTTTCTTCTATGCGCTTGATTTGACCGGAGCGAAAAGCGAAGCTGTTTTACCTCGCACTTTAGTGGTAGCTGAAGACCTGAGTAAAGTCACGCTGGCTTATATCATCGGCTCCGACAGCATGGAAAAGAAAGATGAGGCGCCGCCTATCTCTCTGCTTTCTCAGTTCGTTGAGATTCACGTAAAGCCTGCTGCCAAAGTTTCATATCTTGAATTGCAGCAGCAGGACAACGAGATCTTCATGATTAATCGTTCCAACTGTCTGGTTGATCGCGATGGGCGTTATGAGTCGTTGACCCTGGCTCTGGGCGGCTGCCAGACCAAGTCCGATATGGCTACGGTTTTGAGAGCTCCCGGTGCATCAAGCGAAATACTTGGTGTTGTTCTGGGCGGCGGCGAAGAAAAGTTCAGTTTCAATACCATTCAGGACCATGCGGCAAGT
>JAIEPM010000618.1 GCA_019748395.1 Candidatus Obscuribacterales bacterium | reverse complement strand
CCCCCAGAGCGAATTATCGCGGGCAGGACTGATGGAGCGCTGCCGGGTTGTGCGTGGCGACTTATGTGATCTCGAATTCATAGAACGGGTCCTTGCCGAGTATGAAATTGACACAGTCTTCAATCTGGCAGCTCAAACTATCGTAACAATCGCCAATGCAAGTCCTTTGTCTACATTTGAATCCAACATACGTGGAACCTGGGTTTTGCTTGAAGCCTGCCGCCGGGTTCCTTTTGTAAAACAGATTGTGACAGCATCGTCCGACAAAGCTTATGGCGAGCAAAAAGTCTTGCCTTATATGGAAAATATGGCTCTGGAAGGCAAACATCCTTACGACGTCAGTAAATCTTGCGCAGATTTGATTGCGCATTCTTTCGCGCATAGCTACGGACTTCCGGTTGCAATCACGCGCTGCGGTAATTTCTATGGCGGCGGCGACCTGAACTGGAATCGCATCGTGCCCGGAACAATTCGTTCAGTCTTACGAAACAGCGCTCCGGTTATTCGCTCTGACGGAAAGTTCTTGCGTGATTATATTTATGTTGAAGATGGCGCCGATGCTTGCATCTTGCTTGCTGAAAAACTGGCTGCCAATAAAGAACTTGCAGGTGAAGCCTTTAACTTCTCGACTGAGTCTCCGCTTACGGTGCTGGCTCTTGTAGAAGCCATTTTGAAGCAAATGAATTCGAAGCTTGCTCCGCAGATTATGAGTCAAGCCAGCAACGAAATTCGTGATCAGTATCTGTGTAGTCAAAAAGCAAGAGAACTTCTTGGATGGAAGCCGCAATACAGTTTGGAAGAAGCGCTCAGCAAAACAATCGGCTGGTATGACGAATACTTTAAATCAGAAGCTTGCAGTGCAGCGAGTTTGCCGCAGCTGGTTTAGTCCACATGCAGAGTGATTCTCAGGCAAAAGACACGGCTTCGATTTTTTTCAAAGCTTTGCTTCCCAATTTGCTGGGGCTGCTGCTTGTATTGGCAGTATTGTCCGCGTTTTTTTACAAGAGTGTTTTCCTTGGTTTGCCGATTGCTAAGCTCGGCACTCTGCCTTGCATCGACGCCCTGTTTAACCCCGCCAATAAAAACGCCATCACCGATATTGGAGCCGACCCTTCCGGCTATCTAATTTTTTTTCCAAACGGACATTTTGAGAATTCCTGCTGGTGGAAACTTGTAATTCCGCTCTGGAACCCCCTTGTTGCATGCGGCTACCCGTTGCTGGGAGACCCGCAGTCTTTCTTCTTATCTCCTGCCCATCTTTTGGGATTGTTTCGCAGTCCTGAGTCCTATAATTTTGGTTTGCTTCTGGAAATTGCTCTTGGTGGGATTTCCAGTTATTTACTGGCTCGATATCTCAGATTGTCCATAGCTGCTTCAGTGTTTGCGAGCCTTGCTTATGTGCTTTCCCCCAGAGTTCTTTCGCAAATTGATATAGCCGGTAACGAATGCCTTTTTCCTTTTGTATTTCTGGGATTTGCTTATCTTGCCAGGCGTCCTTGCGTATTGCGGGCTCTACTGGCGGGGCTGATTTGTGCGCTGGCGGCTTTCGCGATTCATCCTGAGACAGTGTTTTTTGCTGTTTTGAGCGGAGCAGTGTTTTCATTTTTCTTGATCGCTTTTTCGGCTGCATCTGGACAGTCCGGTGCGGCTTACCGGCAGGCTTTGCTGAAAGGCGCCGCCAGGGGCATGAGCTTGCTTTTGCTGACAGCGGCGGTTTCCCTTCTTTTAGCTTTGCCGCTCATTTCGCCTTTTCTCGAGTTTATGCGGAATGCTTATGTTTACAAGGACGGTTCCGGTTTAGTCTCTGTTGCTTTTCCCCAATTTTTTATGGGATTTTATGCCGCAGACGGCACGGAAGCATTTTTTATAGGCTCGGTGGCTGCCTTGCTTGTGCCTCTGGGCATTGTTTTTGGAGAGCGCAGGAAAGCTCTTGCCATATCGCTGACGCTTATTCTTGCTGCTTTCGTATGTTTGCCGAGCGGTCCTGTTTTGCAGTTTCTGAGCATGAAACCTTACTGCTATCTGGCGACTCTCTATGGTATTCCGGATATGCTCCTACTTCTGTCTTTATTGGCGGCGATGGGCTTTGACAGTCTCTCGCAAAGACCTGTTTCTAAGCAGCCGGCCTTGCTCTTCTTATCTACTTTGATTGTGATTGCTTTTCCAATTCAGCAAGTTCAAAGTCAAATTGGCGCTTTCGACTTATCACGTTTGTGGCAGGCCGGGCACGCCTTATTTACAAGCACAAGCATTCCGGCATTGATTTCGTTTCTGATAATTCTAGTTATGGGAGCTTCAGTAAATAGTCGCTTGCGAAAAATAGGCTTTGCTCTGCTTCTTTGCTTGAACTTTCTAAGTCTTGCTTTGATCTCCAAAAAAGTTTTGCCTGTCAATCCAAGCTACAGCATGGAAGCTCCGGCTCCTTTGGAATTCTTGCGTTCTACTCAATCGCGTTCACTTTCCACCGGCGGCAATTTCTTTTTGACCAATGCCAGCATGAATTATGGCGTTTCTGACTTGCGCTGCTTCAGCCCGCTTTTGCCGCTGCGCTATCAGAAGTTTCTTCTGGCAGCCGGGGCACGATGCTACAACCTCTACTTTTATAACTTTCCTGATTATTGTTCTCCACTTCTTGACCTTGCAAGCGTGAAGTATGTGATGACACGAGGGGCACTGCGAGCAGAAGATGATCATATTTTTGCACCGTCTCGACTGATTCTGCCTGATGCCGGAAATGGGCATATAATGCCGGGATTGAGAATTCTTTCAGCCGGGATGACTTTTGATGCTCAGAATTCTCAAGTCGATGCCGATCTGCAAATGCGTATTCACGATCTTTGCAATTATCGCTATGCTTTGCAGTATTGTGTTTATGACGCCGCTGCTCGGGAACTCTGGTCGAGCCGGGAGCAGCTTATTTCGCCTGCGGAGGGCAAGCTGCATCAAGCCCTGATGCATGAGTCATGGCCTATTCCGCTTTCTGCTAGATATCCAATTTCACTTGTTCTCAAAGTGAAAGATACCTGGACGTCTTCTTATGTGAAACCGGCCGAGAGGCAAGCGCAATTCAACGATGCTTTCTTGCTTACGCGCATAGAAAAGAAAATTCCGAAGAAGGAAGCAGTTTCCTGCTCACATTTTAAGTTGGAAAAAGAGTTTCCGCAGAGCGCCTGCCGCATCTATAAAAATCAGAGGGCGCTACCTTCGGCTTATCTTGTCGGAAAGGTAAAACATCCGGCTTCAGGGGTCGAGCCTTCTCCTCTTCTACTGAAGAGTATTAACGCCTGGGCGGAGGCAATAATCGAAGATGGACCTGAGGCTAGGACAAGCGGAAATGCTTATCCTGTCATCAGAGAAATGCCGGTCGAAAGACCTGACTCAAATACTTTAATTGTGCGTTGTAACGCAGAGAGCGATTGCTATCTGGTTTTAACGGATACATATTATCCGGGTTGGAAATGCTACGTGGACGCGAAAGAAACGCCGGTGTATGCAGCCAATTACTTGTTTCGAGGGGTTGCTTTGCCGAAGGGCGAGCATCGCGTTAAATTCGTTTTTTCACCGCCAAGTTTCTTCAATTCCATGGTGATCTCTCTTTTGCTTTTCCTATCTCTCATAGTTGCCGTCTATGCTCGCAGGCAAGAGTTGCTTGACAAGGATGGCGGGCTATAATATATGGCTATGCCAGAATTCAAGCCGCTAGTTTCAGTCGTAATGGTTGCGTACAACCATGCTCGGTATTTGCGCGAGACGATTTCCAGCGTGCTTAAGCAAAGCCTGGCCGAGCTCGAACTTATATTGATCGACAACGGCTCCAGCGATAACTCGGCTGAAATAATTGCGGAATTTGATGATCCGCGAATTATCAAAATCAGACAAGAAAATCTTGGACTCAGTCTTGCATACAACATCGGTATTGAGCGTTCCTCGGCTCCCTTTATTGCTTGTGGAAATGCCGACGATGTTTGGATGCCGGAAAAACTTGAAGAGCAGCTCAAGGCAATTGAGAAAACCGGTGCCGGTGTATCCTTTACGGCAGCCCGGCTAATTGATGATCACGGTAATGCCGTGCCGGAAGAGATTGCTGCTAAGTTTCCATTCTCTTTTGAAAATTTAGCTCGTGCTCAAATGTATGAGAAGTTCTTTTTCAAAAGCAATTTTCTTTGCGCAACCTCTGCGTTGATCTCTAAAGATCTTTTGCTGGAACAGGCTTTTAAGGCAGAGTTGATCCAGTTGCAAGATTTCGAACTCTGGATTCGCCTGGTCAAGAAAAGTTCTTTTCTTGTTCTTCCTCAGCAATTGGTTGGGTATCGCATCCGGATGGACGGGCAGAATTTGAGTCTCGATAGCAGTAATCGAGCCAGAGTACTTTTTGAGTTGAATTGTGTTTACCGAAACTTCTTTGAGAATGTCGATCCTGCGTTTTTTAGGGATGCTTTTGCTAATCACCTTCGTAAAGCTGATTTTTCAGGTGAGATTGGCATGCAGTTTGAGCAGGCATTCTTGTTTTTGAAGATGCAGGAGCCTTCAATTCGAGTGCTGGGCGTCGAGCTTTTGTACAGGCTCATGAATTTTGAAGAAGGGCGCAGAATAGCCGAGCGTGATTATGCTTTTCGCATAACTGATTTGTGGAGTCTTTGTAAGGTGCCGTTTTATGCGGATTCCCAATCTGTCGATGCAGCTGTGCTGGATTACTCGGATATGGCCTTGAGGCTTAAAGAAAGCGAAGCAGAGTTAGATCGTCTTCGCAGAACAATGGATGAGCTGAGCAACAGCAAATTTTGGAAGCTCAAAAGCAAGATTGCCGATATCTTTAATCGGCATTAGTCTAGCTTTTCTTTTAAACCGGCATAGAACTTCGCCAGGATTCTATGCAGTCTTGAAGCCCTTCTTCAAGACTGATTCTCGGACTAAATCCCAGTTCCGATTCCAGTCTTGCGGTTTTTGCCAGAACCAGCGGCGCTTCATCCTGATTTCCGGATAGGGCTCCAAATTGCAAGAGTTCCGGTTTGCCGATTAGAAATCCGATTTGTTCAACCAGATCATGGATGCTGATTTGCCTACCGCTGCCGATGTTTATAGGTCCGCATATATCGGCGGCGCAAATCTCAGCGAATGCTCTTGCCACGTCATCTACGTGCATGAAGTCTCGAATTTGTGCGCCGGGGCTGCACCGGGCTGCTTCGTTTTTTAGCAGTGAGTTTATCACGTAAGCAACGATCCTCCGGGGGTCTTCACCGGGTCCGTATAGCCAGAATACTCGGCCCCAGGCAAACTGGAGACCTCTTTCCCGGCTGAGCCGGCTTGCTCTTTCGAAAAAGCTCGCTTTGCACTTTCCGTAAAGAGTGTTTGCATTAAGTGGAGTTTTGAACTCGTCCATCAAAGCGTCAGACCAGTCATATTCCGCACAAGACCCAGCAGCGACGAAACGCTTACCGCCCGATGCAGCAAAGCCTTCCAGAAGATTTATGCTGGCCTCAAGCCAACTGTGATTTAGTTCGGAAGACCAGAATTTTCCAGGTTCTGCATACCAGGCAAGATGAAGCATTGTTTCGGCTTTCAGTACATTTAGAAGCTCTCTGCCGGCTTTCTTGTCAAGTAAATCGCATTGGTGCCAGTTCAATTGTTCGGAGTTTTTAAATGCGCTTGAACTTGCTTTGCTCGTTATGGCCTCAATCTTATAACCGGCAGCAAGCAGATGCTTTATGCAATTGCTGCCAATAAAGCCGCTGGCGCCAGTTACAAGAATGCTTTTCATAGAATCAGAATTTCAGTTTCTTAAATACGAACCAGGGCGTCATTCTAAGCGCCAGGCAAATATATTGCCAGAACCAGGGGAAATATTTTTGCCCAAAGTTCTTAGCTATTCCTGAAATGATGTAAGCCGCCGCTTGCTCCGGTTCTGCTGCCGGAAACGGCAGTTTCTTCCCGAATGTTTGTGCAGTTTTCAAATAACCCAGCTGGTAATACTGAACACGAATGTTTGTGCTTGAACTGCGATGTCGAATGCTTTCGTAAAAACTCTGAAGACCACGTTTGGCCGCGGCATAAGCGATGTTTGAACTGCGTCCGCGCTCGGCTGCGACTGAGCCGAAAAATACAAGAAGTCCTTCTCCTTTTTCCAGCATGCGCGGCAGGAATGCCGCAGTGATAGCCACGATACCTGCCAGATTGCTGTCAATGATGCGGGTTATGTCCTCGCTTTTAAGCGTGCCGTCGTCGTCGTTTCTGGAATAACCCATTGGGAAAAAAATGCCGTCGACTTCTCCGAGCTTTGCGGCTGCTTCAACTATGGACTTGACGCTGTTCTCATCGCATCGGACTCTCATTGCTTTATGTTCTATGCGCACTGAATGTCTTATCCTCAGATCGGCTGATTGAGCCTGAAGATCTTCCTCATTGCTTGCGACGATGAGAAGATTGTTTCCGGACTCAGCCAGCTTATCTGCCAGCGCTCTGCCGAGCCCGGCTGATGCTCCAACTACGATGTAATTCACAATGCCAACCTTTCCGATAGTTCCGACTTGTAAATGCGTTTGGGGTCGAAGTCTCTCAAAGCACTGCGGAAAAGCTCATATTCAGGATAAGCTTGCGAGACTATTTCTTTTGAAAGACGCGAGTCTTTGATAATATTTGGAATCCCTCTGCATTCAAGCAGTAACTTGTCTAGAAAAGCAAGAAACTTAGGAGATTCTGAGTTACGTTCAAAGTTAAGCGCAAAGCAGATGCCGTTGGCGCTGAAGCGCAGCAGGTCTTGCTTTCCGGCAAAGAGCTTACTTGATGCCAGAGTTATCGATACCGGATGTTTAAGCAAATAATTGCGAATTCCGTTCATATATTCAAGGAAGGTTTCTTCGGGCAGAACTGCTTGAAATTCATGAAAACCGGAAGCACCAAAAAACTTGAAATAAAGCTCTTTGCTGTTTTGAATCGGGAAGATGCTGTCAAATAAACTCATCTTGAAAATGCTGCCGGATTTTCCGCAGCGAGAACCGTATAGAAGGTTCATCATTTTGATTGTAAGCGGGTTGAAGACTTTTATTGGTAGATTGCCTCTGCTCTCGGCATCTAAACTTTGCTCGGCGGCTTTCTTGCTCGCTGCAAGGACTGAATCTCCTGCAATGAAGCGCCCCTCTTGAATGAATCCACGTCCAAAGTCTTTGCCTTTTAGCGTGAAATCATGCCAGGAAAGGACAAAATCAGATGCTGCTGCTGAAATTTTTAAACGTTCAGGAAGCTGCTCGATGGTGTCAAGCGGTTTCAACTGAACTTCCGCCATGGATGATGGGATTCGCTTCAGTTTCAATCGGCAAGAGAGTATATTGCCGCTCAATCCGTAGCCGCCGCAGGTCAAACGAAAGAGGTCCTCATTTTTTTTCGGTGAAAGTTCAAGTATGCCGTGCTCCGGATGAAATAGATTCAGCGATTGAACCTGATTCATAAAAGTGCCGTCGAGAAACTGGTTTTTTCCGTGAATGTCTGCAGCAATACAGCCTCCCACTGAGATGCGTGGATGGCCAGGTTGAGTGGCAAGAAAAAGCTTCTTTTCGATGAGGAAGTCGTAAATTCTTCCAAGGCTGATTCCCGCTTCGACTTCGATCCACAACTCTTCTTCGTTGAAATCTACAATTTTGTTGAGTCGAGCATGATCAACAGAGCAAATGTTTTTGCCGAAGCTGGCGGCCGCATAGGATAGTCCGGCGCCGCGCGAAATTTGCGGGGCAGTAAACTGATCTTTCTGAAAGTAAGCCGCCGACTCGGGTATTTCCAGCTTTCCTTGAGCTCTTTCTGAACCGTCGAAAGATACAAAATTGTGTGCTCTGGACGATGAGCTGCTTACTAGATTCATCACGGTTGAAGTGAACTTGTTCTGCTGTCTATGATGAAGTTGGGTCTGTTGAGTGTGTTTTTGTAGATACGTGCGACATAGATTGCGATGAATGAAATCGTCGCGCCGATATAAGAAGTGAAAGCAATGAAAGTTGCTACGAGAAACCAGGCATTATTGCTCAGCACATATGCCGACGGCAAAGCCAGCATGAGCAAGAGCCAGAACGGCAATGTGTAGATCGGAATTCTTAGGAATAAAGTTGAAGATGAAAGAATGCCTGCTACGGCAAACTTGGTCATGCTCAAAAAATTGTAGTGCGAATCGCCGGCGATTCTGGCGTGGCGCTTATAGCTTATTCCTTTGCGGCGGAAACCTACGCGTCCTATAGAGGCTCTTATAAAAGGAAATGAATTGTTGTCTTTGATAATTGCATCGCGAACTTCGCTGGTCATCAGCGAAAATTCAGCCATGTCTAGAATTACTTCTTCGTCAGCCATCGCTTTCAGAAGTCGATAGAAGACTTTGCGCAAAAATTTAACGAATTCCGGCTCGACCCGGTCTACTCTTTCTCCGTAAACAATGTCAAAGCCCTGCTCATAAGCGTGAATGAATTCAAGAATCATTTCAGGCGGATCTTCGCAATCCACATCTATGAATGCGAAAAGGTCGCCTTTACAGTTACGCAGTGCGCAATCTAAGGAGCGCTGGTAGCCGACATTGGCTGACATTGAAATGACGAATATTTGGGGATTCTCGCTGCGCAGTTTTTCGATGGAGCCCAGTGTATCGTCGCTGGAAGCGTTGTTCGAGAAAACCAGATTGACGTCGTAGTTCTGAGACAGAGTCTCCATTACAGGAC